>JAQTRT010000311.1 GCA_028711675.1 bacterium
CGTGCTGGAGGGCATGGCCTGCTTCATGTGCCGCCACACCCACAGCAGCGATGGAATTACTGGAATACACGGACTCGGAAAGGTTAAGCGTTTTCTTTGCGGGATTATAATTATCGCTTAAATCGCCGGGTATGGACCTGATCTGCACTTTATTCAGACCGTTTTGTTGAATGATCATTCCGGCTATCTGGGCTCCCGTAATACCCTGGGACGTCTTTTGTCCGGACCATTTCTTAAAAGAGCTGTTCACTCTCATCTGTGCCCAGAAAAAAAACAATATACCCGGCAGGATGATCAAGAATGTCGAGTCAAAAAAGGGATAATACATGGTCATTGCTCCCATGATCAGTTAGTTTATATTTAATCATATTAAAATAAAAAGTCAAATATTTTTAAAACGCCCCTTTTTTACGAAAAGCGTGTTTTTTCAGGGGAATCATGCCTGATGTCAGTTATCATACTTGATTTCTGCGCGTAATTTAATTATTTTCTCAATATGTGTTCTTTCTTCTTTCAATATGGTCCGGATGATCTCTTTTTCAGCCGGGATGATCTTTTCTTCAAGTTTTTCAAAAAGGTAATTAGTGTCCAGTTCAAAGCCAAGCGCATAAAGTAAAAGCTGGGAAAGGTCAAGGTTCTGGGAAACATACTTGACCGCCTTTTCCGTCTGGTCAAATATCTTTCCCTCCACCAGGGCCCTGATCCCCTCAATCTCTTTCGGGGTAATTTCAATAATCTTTTTCTTCTCTACTTTGATCTTGTTCAGCAGAATCTCATACGTCTTCTTATGTTTATACTCATCCAGAAGAAGGCTCTCAATGATCTCGAACGATGAGGAATGAGGGGAGAACATCCTTTTTAAGGCCGTATAGAACTCGATGCCCGCGCTCTCAATCTGAATAGCCAACATAACGATCTTTTCACCAGCAACTGCCATTGTTCCTCCTTGATCTTTATATATCTTTTTTCAAACAAACAGGTCGATGAACTCGAAACGGCTGACATCAACCAGGCCTCTGTCCGTTATCTTTAACTCAGGGATCACGGGCAGAGAAAGGAAGGAAAGCATCAGGAACGGGTCCTTGATCCTGATACCCAGCGACAGGGCCGCCTTGTTGATCTTCTTCAGCTCCTCGTTCACTTCTTCCATGGGTTTATCGGACATAAGGCCGGCAATGGGCAGAGCCAGGTCCATCAAGACCTTCTCATGATCCACAACGCAGAACCCGCCCTGGATCTTGCGCAGATGCGTCACCACTTTTTTGATATCCTCGTCATTGGTGCCGATCACGACGATATTATGGGAATCATGGGCCACCGTCGAACCGATAGCCCCCCTCTTCAGGCCGAAACCTTTCACAAAACCCTTTCCGATATTATCAGAAGCATAATGGCGCTCGATCACGCAGCATTTTATGATGTCCCGCTCTGTGTCCGATAGGGCAAAACCGTCCTTGATCCTGGCTTCAGCCCGGATATGCCGGGTAATGAGCTGGTTGCTGACAATTTCGATCACGTTAATGGTCTTACCCAGGGCTTTGATCTTAAAATCATCGTCCTGAAGCCATTTGATATTAATGGAACCGCGGATCTTGATCTGTTTCTGTTCATGCTGCGGTTTAAAGGTATATTGGCCGTTGTCAACCACAAGATGGCCGTTCTTGATCACTTTATCAACATGGAATTCCTTCAGATCGCGGAAGACCACGATATCCGCGAGATACGAAGGGGCCACAGCACCCAGGTTCTTGATGTTAAAATCCTGGCAGGAATTGAGGGAGGCCATCTGGATGGCCATGACCGGGGACAATCCCAGACCCACTGCTTTTTTCATGATATAATTAATATGGCCTTCGTTCAACAGGTCTTCCGTGTGCCTGTCATCCGTGGCGAACAGGCAGCGGTGGAACGTTTTTTCATTCACGATGGCCAGGATATCTTTCAGGTTCTTGGCCACAGTCCCTTCCCGGATCATGATATACATGCCCTTTTTCAGTTTTTCAAGGGCCTCATCCGCTGTGGTACATTCATGGTCTGAACCGATCCCGGAAGCGACATAAGCATTCAGGTCCAAGCCTGTCAGACCGGGCGAGTGCCCGTCAATGATCTTGTTCTCAAAAAGCCTGATCTTATCCAGGACATCCTTATCGCTGTTGAGTACGCCGGGAAAGTTCATTACCTCGGCCAGGCCCTTCACCCATTCCTCGTTCACGAAAGGGAGAAGATCGAACGCCCGCAGTTCAGCTCCGGACGTCTCGAAACCCGTTGCCGGCACGCATGAGGGAAGCATGAAGAACACATTGAGAGGATTATATTTACTGCTCTTCAGCATGTACCGGATGCCGTCCAAACCCAGGACATTGGCGATCTCATGAGGATCGATGATAACGGAAGTGGTACCCAGAGGCACGACGATCCGGGCGTATTCCGGGATGCCCACCAGGGAACTCTCAATATGCACATGGCTGTCGAACAACCCGGGCGCGATATACCGGCCTGAGACATCGACCTCGGTCCTTCCCTGGTAGGTACCGATACCGGCAATGAATTCCTTGTAAACGGCTACATCCGCCTTTTCCATTTCACCGGAAAAGACGTTGATGACAGTACCATTCTTTAAGACCAGGTCAGCCGGTTCAAGGCCGCGGGCCACTTTAATGATATTGAAATCACGGATATTTTCCATACTTTTATTTTATCTATTAATATTCACATGTCAACCGATACAGGATATCCTTTACCGGCCGGACTTGCCGGCCGGTATATCCTTGATCACTTTGATCAAATTCGGGTCCTTTGTCCTTTCTTTTATTCTTTTCAGGGCATCCACGGACTTTTTTCCGCCTATCTGGCCTATGGACAGAACACATGCTTTATTCAGGGCATAATAAGGACTTCCCGCTGTTTCCTCAAGCACGGAGAGCGAGGAAACATCCTTGATCCTTCCCAGAAGAAAAGCGATCTGGACACGCACATAGGTCCGCTTGTCGTTCCTGATGCGGTCCTCCAGATAAGGCAGGACAGACGGCCCCATCTTGATGAGACTGTTCCTGGCAAAATTCTGTTCCGTAACAGGAACCGTTGAATTCAACTGATCGACCAGTTTTGTTATCCTCTTTGTCCGGTCCTCAATTCTCTCTGTTCCTTCTTTTTCAGCAGCGGCCTGAAGAGCAAGAAGAAAAAAAATAAAAAGGGAAAGACACACCTTTCTTTTCACTTTAAGAGTCCTTATAGATTGCGGTTTTCTG
>JAQTRT010000054.1 GCA_028711675.1 bacterium
ACTGTGTCCGTGCCGAAGACGGCCGGATCGAATGGCAGGGCAATGTGGGGGAGAAGATCCTCATCAATCCTGTTTTTATCTCAAGCAAGTACCTGTATATGGTGACCGATGAATCGATCTATATCTTCAACAGATGGGGCCTGCTTTTTACCCGGCATTCATCTTACAGCGCAACGGGTTTCACCCTTTCCGACAACCGGACTATCTTTTTATGCGGCAAGGAAGGGGATATAAAAAACTTAAGATTTAAACTGGAATAGAAATTTATCAATAAGGAGGTGTAAACAGAAAGAATAATTATTCATTTGAATCACGAGTCAGATTTTTTAAAAGTCAGGAACGATTTTTAATGGAGGTATGTTCATGAAGAAGATATTCATGCTGATCAATTGTTTAATCCTGTGCTTTTCTTTCAGTCTGTATTCACAGGACGACGCATCCCAGGGAGAAGCATCCATAAAGGGAAAAAAGATCGATAAATTCCCTTTTAATGTGTATACGGAAAAAAGCGACAGGAAGAACCATTTTTTTGCGTCAGGCTGGATGGGTGATTTCGGCGATCTGAAGATCAACGATAAATGCACCACTAAACCCCAGTCCGGAAAGACCTGTTTCCAGGTAAGATATTCTGCGGCACGGAAGCAGAACGTGGGATGGAGCGGCATATACTGGCAGAACCCGGCCAATAACTGGGGTACGGTTAAAGGCGGTTTTGATATTACCGGCGCGAAAAAGCTTTATTTCTATGCCCGCGGTGAGAAAGGCGGTGAAGTCGTGGAATTCAAGATCGGCGGCATCACCGGTGATTATTCCGATACTACCATCAATTCCAGCGGGAACATTGAGCTGGAGAAAACATGGAAATTGTATGAGATCGATCTGTCTGATGCGGATCTTTCCTATATCGCGGGAGGTTTCTGCTTTGTCGTTCTCGCTGAAGCCAATCCGGACGGCTGTACCTTCTATCTGGATAATATCCAGTATTCCGATAAAGCTGAGGCAGGCAGTGCTGCTTCCGGAAAAGAGGCAGGCGTGGGAAAAACCGATACAGGCAAGCCCCCCAAAAAATAATTGTTCCTGATCTGCTGCCGGATATGCTCCGGTATCAGGTCATAACAATCTGTATCATAACAGGAGGAGAGTAAAGAAGTCTTTATTCTCCTCCTTTTTTTTAATTAAGCTTTTCGCAAATCTTCTTTTTTTCATTCTTCCGCAAAAGAAAATCATTAAATTATTTTTGTCCCTTTTTCTCCCTGTGTTGTCTTATTGAGTAGAGGGAAATAATAGAATTTCCCGTGAGGAGAGAAGTACGCACAGGTAAAAAAATGATATGTAAAATGATCGAAACAGAACTGATGGCTTATCTTTTTAATCTGCTTGAGAAGAAGGAAAGGATAAAATGCGAAGAGCATTTGAAAACCTGTCCGGTTTGCTTTGAAAAGCTGAAAGTCCTGACCCGGATCAAAGAAGCAGTGGAAAATGAGCCTATGGCCCGGGCGCCGGATCAGCTGGCCCTGATCCTCAAGCGGGCCAGGGAACGGGAAGAAGCACAGGAAAAGAGGAATGCCCTCCGTGCAATCATGTGGGTCAGGGTCCTTGATTACGTCCGGAAGAATACCTTCATGAAGATGGGAATGGCGCTGGGCTGTGTCATCCTGGTATTAATGATGATCCGGCCAGGCGTGGAGGACCAGGGACGTTTGTACGTTCTGAAAGCTACAGGTGACGTGAGCATCAACAAGGTCTCGTTTTTCCAAAAGCAGGAACTGCTCTATGATACGAAGAATGAAAAAAACATCGATGTGGGCAGCGGAGAATGCGTGATCCAGCTGGATAAGGATAAGCTTCTCATGTTGAGCCCGGGGAGCAAGGTGCGGATAAAGACCGGTAAAAAGATCAGGCTCCATCTGACCCAGGGGCTGATCATCGCAAAAGTTGTTAAAAACAGGGGAAATAAAGGATTAAATATCATCACAGAACAGGCGGAATTTGATGTAACAGGAACGGTTTTTTATATCAAGGCTGAAAAAGGGGAAGTGGAATGCGGGGTCCAGACCGGCGAGGTCAGGACCACGATCAAGGACAGGGAATATCATATCACCAGCAGGGAAAAGCTCCAGATCAGGGAACATTGCGTGAAAGAGTTCACAGGGATCAAGGCTGAAGAGATGGGGGTCTTTGATAAGCTCAAAGATCATCAGATATACGGTGTACACGGGCCTGGAACAGGATTCATGCTGAGCAGAGGGGGGCTGTGTTCACCGGAAAAAGATAACGGCAATTTGATCTTTTAAGCTGGACAAATAAAATTTTAATGAGGGGAGGTGAGGAAAAATAATCATTTCTTTGTTCTTTTACAAATTGAAAGGAGGAAGATTTTTATGAGAAGAACATTCTTATTTTGTGTGCTGATTATCTTCATGTGTTCAAGGAACATATATAG
The DNA here is from genome assembly GCA_028711675.1 of bacterium. Lineage (GTDB taxonomy): Bacteria > Spirochaetota > JAHITG01 > JAHITG01 > JAHITG01 > JAQTRT01. The sequence goes on from JAQTRT010000054.1 coordinate 2,444, forward strand.
TGAAGATAAAACTGTTTTGAAAGGTTTTAAGGTGACCCGATTCCCATTCTATATTTATACCGATTTGCGCAATCGTATGAACAGGGGTATACTTACAGGATGGATGGGTGATTTCCCCAACCTTTTAATTGATATGGGCTGGAAGGATAATCCGGTAACAGGCAAGACCTGTATCCGGTTAACCTATGCTCCCGGCAAACCGCAGAGCGTTAATTGGGCAGGCCTGGCCCTCCAGCAGAACCCTGAGAATTATTGGGGTTCGCTCAGGGGAGGTTATGACCTGACCAGGGCCAAACGCCTCTTTTTCTATGCCCGCGGCGAGAAAGGCGGAGAACGTGTCGAGTTCAAGATGGGCAGGATGAAAAAGCAGTATGAGAAGAGCAGTTCCGGGACTACCGGGGTTATCAGTCTTACCAGGGACTGGAAACTGTATGAACTGGACCTGAGCAAGCTCAAACTGGAAGAAATGGCAGGAGGTTTCTGTATCATCCTGTCCCGGGAGGCAGGCGTTGATCCAAGATCCATTTATCTTGATGAGATCTATTTTTCCAATGAGGTCACACCTATGGCTCTTCGGGTCGATAAGCCGGGTATTCAGCTTGGGAAAAAGTAGATAAAAGAATCCCCCTTTATATCTTACAAAGGGAAAGGAGGGTATTGCCCTTTTCCGGTAATACCCCCTTTCCCCCATAAACCGATCCTTCAAAGTTCCAATTTTTTGTTTACTTTTCAGAAAAACAGAGTATATTATATATGATATACTTGAGAAAGTTCACGCAAAGGAGTAAAATGAGTAAAGAGTTTAAGATAAAGAAAAAGTTGATTGATACAGTCCTGCTGATCAGCCTGATTTTCCCGGGTACAGCGCTGTATGCCCAGGAACAGGGAGGCCTGAAAGGATTCAGGATACCCGGCTTTCCCTTTTATATTTATCATGACGCCTTCAACCGCGTCAATAATTATATCCCGTCAGGCTGGATGGGTGACTGGGGTGATATTAAGATATCCGAAGTATACAAGAATAATCCCCAGTCAGGCAAGTCCTGTATCCAGATCAAGTACAGTGCGGAAAAGAAGCAAGGAGCCGGCTGGGCCGGTATCTTCTGGCAGAATCCGCCCAATAACTGGGGCGGATATAAAGGCGGTTTTAACCTTACCGGAGCCAAAAAGATATACTTTTACAGCCGCGGTGAAAAAGGCGAAGAGTATGTCGAGTTCAAGATGGGAGGTATCCTGGGGAAATACTCGGACAGTACGCCGGGTAATAAGACCGATGCCATCAAGCTGGAGAAGACCTGGAAACTTTATGCCATTGACCTTGAGGAAATGGACCTGAGTTATGTTTCCGGCGGTTTCTGCGTGGCTTTTTCTTCCCTCCTGAACCCGGAAGGCTGTATCTTTTACATTGATGAAGTATATTATTCGGATAAGGATATACCTCTGGAATTCGACGCGTTTATCGCGTCCCGGAAAAAGATCGAGAATACCATTATTGTGCCTATCATCATCAATGCCGACCAGAAGTTAAAACGCGTGGCTGTCCTTTCTTTTGAGAACACCTCTCATTCCCAGAACCTGGAGTATCTTTCCAGGACAATTTCCGAATCCATCTCCACGTTCCTGGCGAAGGAGAAGGACCTGAGCATCCTGGACTGGAACAGCGTGAATAAAAAGATGAAGGCCCTTTCCCTGACCCTGGAAGACTTTGATACATTGAATGGTGATGCCCTTCTGGGAAAAATACTGAACGTGGATACTATCATCCGCGGCAGTTTTGTCGAGATCAACAACAAGATACAGATCAATTCCAAGCTCGTTGACGTGAAATCAGGCACAATTCTGGCATCGGACCAGATCCAGGGAAACCTGAACAAGGATGTTTTCCTGCTTCTGGACAGGACATCTCAGAATATCCTGAAGCAGATGGCGAATTTAAGCAAGATATCGAACAGGGATTGATAAGATCAGGAAGGGATGCCGTAGATGTACTTAAATACCAGGTACGTCTACGGCCCCCGGACAGTATAAAAAAGCACTTTCCACTTGACAAGTTAAAAAAATCGATTATAATATACCGTAGTAAATATATTCGTTTTAAGAAAATGTTTTAGTAATCCGGGGAAGGCATGCGGGAAAATCAGTAAAATGAAAAGGGGGTGATTAAAAACGCAATTAACGAAAAGATTTCCTGTTGATAAAAATGTTTTCTTAACAGGAAAAAAGTACCGTAAGGGCAATTTTTTAGTTGAAACTTCAACTGAAAAAAGTATCTTTTACTTAATCCCTTTAAGTAACTAATGATTTCAAGGAAAATAGGAGGTTTGAACGATGAAACATTTGATAGTAATTATAACGCTGCTGCTCCTGCCCTGCACAATGGTCCTGGCTGCGACCAGGGCTAACGTGTATGTTCAGGCGCAGCTCCAGGGGCTTTCCATGTCTCTGACGGCCACGGATATCCAGATGGCGGGCAAGACCGGCGGTACAGCCAGGAACAATATCGTGGAATTCGGCTCCATCACAACGCTGTCCAACGGCAAGTTCGCCACAGCACCGGAAATACTGAAAGTGGATTTTGATCCGGGAAACAATATGTTCAATATCCAGGTCTATCTTTCCAATTCCGGTGAAGGATACAGTGTAAGCAAATTCAAAGGCCATCCGGAAGCGAATTACTGGGACCTGGGTTCCGAGGCCAATGGTTTGATCGGAACGAACAACCATGATTATGTGGCAGCCATGCTTTGGTCCTGCCGTGACGATAATGCCAATATCAGCTGCAATACCAACGGCATATTATCAGGGAGCTGGGGCTATTTCAAGGATAAATATACACATGTGGGTGAAGGAGCTTCAGGCCTTCTTCTGGCTACCAATACCTTCACTTTCACGGCTGGCCAGACCAATTCCGACAAGGTCAGGACAGCTCAGCCCGGACGGCCCATGGAAACATGGTATTGGACATGGGACCAGGACTGGTCCAAGGCCCTGTCCGATATAACGCACTGGAAAAAAGGCGTGGACGCGGTGGGCTACCGGAAGATCCTATACGGAACAGGCGGCCAGTATTATCATATCAGTATGCCGTCTTATGATGAGACGAATCCCACGACAGACGAGACTGTGTATGTGGGTGCAGCGGCCAATTTTGAAGGAAAGCCGGCCCAGTATTACAGGTCAAGAAAAGTTTATGTAGAGATCGTTGCTGACTGAAAATACGGGGCAGGCTTGAAAAAGCCTGCCCCTTTGTTTTTTAAAAAGAGGCATTATGGAGAGACAAAGATCTATCAGCTTTTTCTTTATCCTGACCGTTATGACGCTCATGAGCGAATCATTATTCTCCCTTTCCGTGAATCCGTCCGTTGTTGAATTGAACCTTGTTCCCGGCCGGTCTACCAATGGCTTTTATACGGTCCAGAACAATACGAGCGACAAAGTGGTCATCAATGTTGAACCGGAATCGTATTTCGGCAGCCCGGTCACCAACTGGCTGAAGATCATGCCGAAAAATATCACACTGGAACCCGGCCAAAGCCGGGATATCGGCTATAAGGTTTCCGTTCCCCGGGACTTCAAGGATGAATATATCGCCAAGATCTACTTTAGTCAAACCCCGGCAGGCAGCGGACCCAATCCCGGCGGAGCGAGCATCATCACAAGAATGGGGTCCTCCTTTTATGTGAGCGCCAGCGGCAAGGAGATCCTGAGGACAGAGATCAGTAATTTTACGATCAGTGACAAGATCTCAGTGGATATCAGGAATAACGGCAATGTGCATCTGCGTTTTTATTATGATCTGGAGGTGTTCGATGAAAAGGGAAGGGAACTGACGACAACGGACCGGGTTCCGTTTGCCGTAGTCATCCCGGGCGAGAGCAAGAATATCTCCATTCCCTTGAAGACAGAAGTGAAGCTTGTCATGGGACGGTATTACGCTGTGCTGAACCTGTATTACGGGAACGTTATGCCCCTGGTGAACAAGATCAGTTCCCTGACACAGTTCGAGGTGAAGAAATGAGAGCAAGAGGATTAATTTTAATTTTTTTCTTTTTTTTATCCTGTACGATCTCAGGTCTTGTTTTTTATGCGGTGGCAGCTAAACTGGAGCTTAAGACAGAAGGGGGTCTGGTCCCGCATTTTAACAGGATCCTTGATGATTTCAATGACGGGAATGATCTGAACAACTGGCTTTATAATACTTTTACCGGCGGGACCAATGGTACCTGTTTCCCGTCATATTCCAGCAGCGCTTATGAAGGCAGCCGCTGCCTCAAGCTCCTGTACGCGGTCCCGGGATCAGGGGGGTTCTCCTGGTATGCTTCCAAACTCGGCGGGGAAAATGCCGCGCTGAGCAATTTCAACGGTTTGAGCTTCTGGGTTAAAGGGTCCAACGGTAATGAACTTCTTAAAGTAGAGATCAAAACCGCTGGCTGTAATTCAGCCCAGCGGAGCAACGCCAGTCTGTATGTGAACGATTTTCTGGCGTCAGGCTATATCACTTCATCCTGGCAGCAGGCTGTTATTCCTTTCAATAATTTTGCCAATATCACGAATTTTTCCAGGCTGGAGGAGCTGACCTTTGTGTTCGAACATGACCAGAGCGCGACCAATGGTTCCCCGCTTTCCGGTGCTGTTTATCTGGACCGTATCCAGTTCACCAACAGGCCGGGAGGATTCGATCCTATTATCCAGGATTACTGCAACGACAGGATCTTCCGGAACAGTCTGGGCGGGAACATGGGATGGTCCGGAGGATCGGGCGGTACGATCGCTGTTTCATTTGATAATACATGCTATCACAGCGCGCCGAACAGCGTAAGAATGGATTATAATGTAACTGGATCAGGAGCGTATTCGTTTCTTTATACTTTATTCGGCGGAGGCAACACAGGGTCCGTGGTCCAGCCCTGTAATTTCACGAATTATACATCCATCTCTTTTTGGATGAAGGTGACCAATAAAGATCCCATCAGTCCTTTGCAGGTGGAAATGGACATCGATGATGCCTGGCCGCCGTATTGGGTTCTTTGCGGCAGTATTACCACGAACTGGCAGAAATGGACTGTGGGTCTTACGAATTTTACAGAAGCTTACGGTTCAGCCAAGATGAGCAAACAGAAACTGGCTAAGCTGGTCTTTACCGCTGTCCAGTCAAGGCTGCCGGCCAACGACCGGGTCGGCAGGCTGTATATCGACGATATCCGTTTTGAAAAATGAATTTTTTCATTTCAGGTGGCATATGTTAATGAATCGAAAAATGTTCATATTATTTTTTCTGTTCCTGGTCCTGATGGAACAAACGGCTTATTCTGATTCTGTTTCCGTCAGTATCTTCAGTCTGTCCGATGACCGTTTGACGAACAGTATCAATTTCGGGTTTGTGCCATATTCTACATCAACAATATTAGCGCCCTCTTATCTTCAGGTTTGGTATACCAATACCACATCGGACTGGATGCTCCAGGTAAGCACGTACAATACACAAAGCCAGGCAGGCGGCGGTTTGTATAACGGGCTTGTGGGACTCAATAACAGGGGTTTCAGGATCCCCCTCCTGTGGCAGGTGTATACCAATACCAATCATTCGGTCACATGCTCCAACAGGTCCGGGTGGGGATCGATCAGGGATAAAAGGGATACTGACTGGAGTTCAGTTTTGCCCGAGCGTTTTTTAATCACCAATAACTGCCTGGGCATCTATCCTTTTACCGGCCGTACGGCGAAATCACCTCTCTCTGTTTATCTGGGAGCTGATTTTTCCAATAAATCCATTTGCGGCGCTGATAATTATGATACGAGCATCATTATCGAACTTCTGCCGTTCAGTACATACACTTTTGCGCCCGGTATCAATTTTCAGGGGATCAGCGAGATCAATCTGATCGGCGATAAGGCTATTCTGTATGCTGACCTGTCGGACCAGGATATCATCAGTACCGTGAGTTTTTTTTATAAGGACCATTCTGATACAGGATATTCTTCCCAGAAATATTATCCCGGCAGCATGTACTACCGGGTCAAGGCCGAGATACCGGCTTCAGTAATAACCAAAAACGGAGTGGATTATTATTTTTCCGCTCTGGACGAGCAGGCTAACCAGACCAATTCCGGGAATTATTTTATCAACGTGAATCCCGGCGTGACCGCTGTTATCGGCTCTTCCGGCGGAGTGATCCGGCTGCTGGACGGTAATCCCGAGGACGGGGATATGAAGCTCTCCATTCCTTCCGCAGCGCTGGAGGGGAATAAATCGATCTCACTCAGACAGATCTATGATGCGTCTGAGGTCATACCCGGGACAGGAATGGTCCAGGGCCAGGTACCTTATATGATCTATGAATTTTTACCCGGATTGAAACTGAAAAGGCTGAGCAAGCTGGATCTGCTTTATTTTGATTTGGATAATGACGGCAAGGTGGAATTGGCTGACGGGACAATAACCGGTTGCGATGAGAAGAAGATGGCTCTGTTCTGGTGGGACAGGTATGACTGGAGATACATCGGCGGAGAGGTGGATAGTGTGAATAACACGGTTTCCGCTTATGTGACCCATCTGGCCACATTCGCTCTTTTTTCTGTTGACCATCTTACCAAAGAAGCGTACAGGCCAAAAGAGAAGATCATAACTCCGAACAATGACGGGATCAATGATGTCTTGTATTTTGGCGGTACGCCCGGTTCGTTCGATATCACGATCTTTGACGTGAGCGGTGCCATTGTGAGAAAAATAAGCGACGTGGCAGAATGGGACGGACGGAATTCCCGGGGAAAGAGCGTGGAGAGCGGGATCTATATTTACCAGGCCAGGGTGAATGTCAACGGTAAGGAGGAACTGATGAGCGGATCGATCGCCGTGGCAAAATGAAAAGGTTTAAAAGAAAATTTGTCGACAGGATTAACGGGACCAGGAAATATTAAAATTAAATTTATTTTATCCTGTTAATCCAGTCAGACTATCTTTTAATTCTGTTTTTCCGCGGTTTTAATTTATGATTATGGGAAAATAATACAAGGTGGAAGTTATGATTAAAAAATTATTTATTGTTTTAACAATCCTTCTTTACGGGACACCGGTCTTTTCAGCGTTCAAGGACGGGAATAACTGGAATGCCAGGGCCAGCGGGATAGGCGGTTCCTATATCAGTATCGCGGATGACGCGTCAGCCCCGTCCTATAATCCTGCCGGGATCGCCCAGGCCAGGGATTACCAGTTCTTTTTTAATTATTCCAAACCATATACCGGCGTGGAGCTTGTGAATTTGAATTATACATGCCTTTCTCTGCTGGTCCCGGTGGAAGGGGCCGGTGTGTTCGGCATAGGCTGGAACGATTTCATCGCTTCCTCACTTTATGAAGAGTACAGCATCCTGTTGAGCTTTGGCATGTCCATGGACCGTATCTTCTCTTCCAAGGCCAGGAATATCTTTGCCGGTATCAGTGTGAAATATCTTTATCACGGTTTTCAGCTCGATATAAGGAGTACGGACGATCCTGTTTTTCTGTCCGGTAAAGGGAACGGTAATATCGGGATAGATTTTGGACTGATAGCCAGGGGGGTCATTTCCGGGCTTCCCGGATTGAACCTGGGTATCGCGGGAAAGAACCTCAATGAGCCGGACGTGGGACTTTCTGAAAAAGACCCTGTCCGGCGCCAGATCGGTCTGGGCCTTTCATACAGGATCGAGGGCAATGATAAGAACAAGGCCGAGTTCCTTCCTTCGCTGGATTTGACCTACAGGGATGAAACGTTCAACCTCGGCGGCGGCCTGGAGACCGTTCTCCTGAACAAACTGCTCATTATCAGGGCCGGAGCGAATTTTCAGGAGGTGACCCTGGGATTGGGGACCATTTACAGGATCAGGAACCTGTTCGAATTTAATTTTAATTACGCTTTTCTTCTTCCGCTGAATATAGAAGGAAGTTACGGTTCGCACCAGGTATCGCTTGCTATCAGGCTGTGAGATCACAGGATTCTTTTTTATTGAAAATATTTTCTAAAAATATAGTATAAGGATAAGGAAACAAGGGAAACCATGAAAATAATTACAGGGCTGGTTATTCTTCTTGTGTGCTTCCATACGCCTCTGCCCGGCATGACGGATCAGGAACTTTTATTGGAGCTTGAGAGACTGGGCAGTGATTTTTTCTGGGATGAAGCCAGTTCTTCCACGGGTCTTATCCGGGACCGTGCGAACAATGAGCCTTACGTTGTGGACGGGAATGTCCAGGCCAGTATTGCTTCTACGGGTTTCGGCCTCACGGTCCTGTGCGTGGCCCACAGCAGGAAATGGCTGGGCTATGACGAGGTTTATAACCGGATCCTTGCCACGCTTAATTTTTTTAAAAGTTCTGTCCAGGGGCGCGACGGTTTTTATTACCATTTTGTGAATATCCACGACGGAAGCAGGCTGTCCAGCTGCGAGCTTTCTTCCATTGACACTACCTTGTTCATAGCAGGCGCGCTTTTTGCCGGTCAGTATTTCAAAAATACCGAGATCGAGTCTCTGGCTGATGAACTGTACCGGAAGGTCAACTGGGCATGGATGTGCAATAATACGAATTTCGTGCAGATGGGCTGGACACCTCCCAATAATTTTTTTTCTCTGTGGGACGGTTTCAATGAGGATGTTATCCTTGATTTTCTGGCCATCGGTTCGCCTACGTATCCCCCAAAAAATTCGCCCAAATGCTGGACGGACATGGACAGGCCTACAGGCACTTTCGGGACCAATTCATTTAATATCATCTACAGTGATCCGGAGAATCCGCTTTTTCCCATACATTACCCGCACTGCTGGCTGGATATGCGGAAGATCAGATATAATTCCGTGAACTATTATACCAATGGCATACGCACCGCTGTCATCAACAGGCAGTTCTCCAGTACGAACCGGAATCCCGATCATAACATCTGGGGAGCGGCAGCCACAGACAATCCGTTCGGCGGCTATTCCGCTTACGGTACGCCTCCCGGGCCCGGTTATACGAATGACGGTACTGTCGCGCCTGTGGGAGCAGGCGGGTCTGTCATGTTCACGCCGCTCGAATCCATCCGGTGCCTCAGGCATATGTACACGAACTACGGGAGCACCATATGGGGCGGTAATGTATTCCTGGGCAAGTACGGTTTTTCCTCTTATCTGAACGCAAGGGTGAGCAAGTGCGGCGGTACCGTGATCGGGATCGATCAGGGCGCTATCGTCCTTTCCATAGAAAATTATCTGAGCGGGATGGTCTGGGATGTGTTCATGCAGATACCGTATATCCAGACAGCCATGAAGACCATGGGGTTTATTGCGGAATCGGATATATCAGGACCGTCCTCTGTCAATGATCTGGCTGTATACGGGAACAGGCTGGAATGGACAGCCCCCTCTGATAACAGCGGAAAGGTGAAAAGATATGAGATCAGGTATGGTACCAGGAAAATGATCAATCTCGCCAGCTGGAATGACGGGACTGAACTGGTCCAGTTTCTGGAGCCGAAGCAGGCCGGGTCCAGAGAGAGCCTGATGATCGAAGGTGTTCCGGAAGGCAATTATTATTTAGCCCTGCGTTCCGGGGATGAGGCAGGGAACAAGTCCCTTCTTTCCAATCCCACGGAAAAAGTGGTCATTTACGGGATCTCGGATAAACTGCTCCAGAATTTTCCCAATCCGGCAAGCGATAAGACCGCTATCCGGTTCCTGCTCCAGGAGACAAGCGACGTGGAATTGAACGCGTATTCCCTTTCCGGCAGAATGGTCAGGGAATGGGACCTGAAAGACCAGGGAAAAGGGTATCATCAGTTCGACTGGGACCTGAAAGATAACGACCATTCGATCCTGGGGCCTGGAATTTATACGCTGATCCTGAGAATAAACAATACCAGAGCAGGTTCCATTAAGGTTATCATTGTCAGATAAAAGAACAGACCGAGGAGGATCAATGACCGGTTATGGGAATAAAATGGTCGGGAAGATATTGTTCCTGATGAGCATGATCTTTATCCCCCTTCATCCCCTTTTATGCCAGAACGGACTGGGCTTTCTGAATATGGCGGCAGATGCCAGGAACGCAAGCTTGTCCGGTTCTGATCTTGTCCGGGGGGCCGGGGTCAATGACATGAATTTTAATCCTGCCCTGCTTTTGAATATCCAAAGGAACAGTCTTTTTCTCTCTCATTCGGAATGGATGGAAATGAAGAACATGGGTCTTGGATTTGCCAGAAGGCTGAAGCCGGGTGTGGCCGGTCTATACGCGGCTTATCAATACGATACATCCGTTATAAAAACAGATATATACGGCAATGACCAGGGAGAGATGAAGGTCTATAATCTTATTATCAAAGCCGGGTTTGCCCGGAATTTCATCAATAAGAATTCAGGCGCAGGAATGAACATCAAGTATATCCTTTCGGTGCTGGATGAATACAAAGCACAATCTGTATGCGCGGATATCGGCGGGATCTATCGTCCGGGATGGCTGAAGGACAGGATAGGATTCGGCCTGGGTATTCTGAACCTGGGATTACCGCTCAAGTATAAGGATGAAAAAGCCGGTCTTCCCGTTACTTTCCAGGCGGGCGTCTCTTACCAGGTTCTGGGACTGCCGGAACACAGAGTCTTTCTTTATGGTTCAGGCTGTTACAATATCCATGACCTGTTCACTCTGCCGCTCGGGATCGAATATAATTTTTTCAGGATCGGATACGGCCGGATAAGCTACCTTCTTGCTTCGGAGAATGCGCGGAGCGTTTCGTTCGGTCTGGGCGTGATTTATAAAAGGTTCTCTGTAGGTGCGGCTTATATCCCGGGTGCAGGGGCTGATGGTATTGCATATAATATTA
>JAQTRT010000055.1 GCA_028711675.1 bacterium
CGTCCCCTATTATATTAGACCATCTCCTCCAATAACCTATAGCCTCAAAGATAGCCAGGATTTATATGACAAACTTACTATTGATTATAACGAGCTTTTAAACGAGGTTAATAGCAGAAGTGTTTTCAATTTTGTAGTTACAGCATACCATCTTATTGAATGGATGAAAAAAGATAAAAGATTCGCTTTTGGAGATATACAAGATGAAATTTCTGAAATAAAAAACCATGAGTATTATAAAATATGTCGAGACTTAGCTAATGCAAGTAAGCATTTTGAATTAAGAAACCCTTCGAAAAAGGTTAAATCAACTAGTGTATCACAAGGATTTGGTGTCGGTAGATATGGTGCTGGACCATTTGGTAGTGGTGAGGAAGAAGTTACTATTGAATTAAATGACGGCCGAAAAATTGATATTCTTGAATTAGCTGGAGGCTTAATGACTATCTACGATAAGTATTTCACAAAAAGTGAGATTGATGCTAAATAGCTATTATTTTAAAATCGTAAGCTTGGGGCTGGTTCTGCTTTTCGGGAAATGGATCATTGTTTTGATAAAGGAAGTGATTTTTGCATCATTGTAACATTTGTCATCAAGAGAAAGAGAACCTAATACCCGGATCTGTCTGCCAGGACTGCCGGGATAAGTATCTGCCGGGCCGGGTCCTTTTTATTGAGGCCACTAAGACCCCTGGCGGGTGCATCCTGGATCGCGGCACGACAACAGATACTTTCTCGAAATAAATTCCCATATAAGGGAAAGGGTATTTTTCAGGACATATATGAGTGTACCAGGAAATTGTATCAGAATTTCAGATTTGTGAAATGGACATAATCCTACAATCAGAGTTTGAGAACTCTCGCATTTCTACAGTATTATTTCTTATAACATTCAGGACATTCCCAATATTCAACTTCCTTTTCCTTGCCAGTCCATTTAACCACATTATAAGTTCTATGAAGTATCTTGATTGTGCCAGCATTAATATTTTTCCCTTTTCCAACAGGAAGTTTTATTTTACCAAAATAATAACCACCCTTATAAGTTCTATTGTTGTTTACTATTACTTCTATTGCTTTATTACAAACAGAACATTGCCGGTATAACATTCTAGTGTTTTTTTTCTTATTCATTTTCATAATCAATTTATTGACCGAGGAACTAAGAAGTAATTAAAAAAGTCTTATTGTCGTAATCATTTTAAAGTCTCAATCCCTAATTGAAAACATAAAGCTTCATTAATTTGCTCCTGCAGGATTTGTTTATCAATTCTTCCTAATTGTTTTATTAATCTTTTTTTATCCAGAGTCCTTATTTGATAACATAAAATGATGGATTCTTTTGATAAACCACTATCTTCCGGGATTATTAAAACTTCATTTGGATAAATTTTTAGCCTTTCAGGTTTTTTTGAAGTAATAGGTATAATATTAACTACAGGAAGGATCTGGTTTATTGCATCTTCGCTTATTACTATTACGGGTCTCGTTTTTCCTTGTTCTGAACCTATAACAGGATCAAGATTGGCTAAGAATATCCCCCATTTATACTGCATATCTTAATTCCAATTTTCCAGGTCAATAGCAGTAAAATCATTTTCAATTTCTTTTATATCATTCAGATAACCTTTATCCTTCATCGCAGATTTTAATAATGATATTTTATCCTGATACGATTGACCTTTATCTGGTTTAATTATAATTACTTCAACATTTTCATTTTCAGTAAAATTATCGGGAATTTTAATCCTTATTTCATGATTTTTAGGGATAGTCATTTCTTTTTTTAATATTTGCATAATTTAATCCTTTAACTAGAGATTAATTTAATATATTAAAATAAAGTATTTAGTCAATACTTTTTAAGAAAAATTATTTAAGAAAAAACTCCCCCTCGAGGTTCTTGCAGCCGACGGGTTCGGGGAGCTGTGATTGCCCCTGGATGACAACCGTTGTCCCGGGGCTTTTTTATTTGCTTTGAATGAATTCATGGATCTCACTTATAGACTTGATCATTCTGTTTTTTACGTTCATTAAATGACTTATTGTGTCCGGTCCCTTGTCGATTTCCGGTTCCAGATCCTTTATATATTTGTCAATTTCGACCCTTAGAAGGGAAAAATAGTTCTCTAAATGCAGTTTCAATCTCTTTTTTTTATTGGAATAATTATTAAAGCGGTCATTCTCATTCAATATTTCTTCCTCCATATATTTGAATAAATATAATAAGTAATCATATAGATTTGTTTTATATATTTTGGAAGCCAGATTCTCATGCGTCATCTTTTTTAAAAGATCGTCTATATCCCATAGTATATAATTGAATTCTGACAAGGTTTTGCTGATTATTGAATTATCATTTTTAGGATAATATCGAATGGCAGAACGGTCATTTTTGATTTTGTTTAAATAATCATCATACTCTTTTTTTGTCTTTTTATCTGTCAGGATTTGATAAGCATTGCTGATAATTATAAAGATCGATGCGGCATTTTTAGCAGTAACATTTACATCCGGATGATATTGTTTAGCCAATCGTCTGAATGCCGATTTTATTTGTTCTTCACCGGCATTCTGGTCAAGACCTAAAATATTATAATAGTTTGTCCTTTTCATAATGTAAACAATTTGGACTAATCCTTTTTACTTATTATTAAATTATTAACTTAAAATAAAAGGTCAATAATTTGATATTTCCCAGAGTCTTAAAGTCGGGATCAGTCTGTGTCTAAAAGTGCTGGTTCCTGCTATTTGACAGAAATTATCGTATTAGTGGATGATATTTGTTGTTGTACAGTTTTTATTATATGTCATGGCGCAGGTGCACGCCCGCAAGACTCGGTCACTTAACGCGGCTTCGCTTTTGCTCATGGCCTTGCAGAACGTCCGGCAAGAGCACGCAGGAGCAGAAAAAACAGGTGCGAAGGACTATTGTTTAGAGCCTGTTTTATTAGAAAAGAGGAGGAATAATGGAAAAAGGTATCGGTATCTGACATGTGACAATCCAGAAAGCCATGCATGCCCCTGAATAGTGAAGGAGGGGGGAAGGGGCTGGGAAAGTCCTCAAAGTGACGGACATCGAATACATGTGACATAGTTTCACATATAGAAATTAGTAGACTTTAATTAATTGCATTAAAACAAAGGAAAATATTTATATCAAGTCAAATGTCAACAGGCCGTTGCCCAAATCGAAAAAATACGAAAAATAGAGGAATGCGATCTATAAAACATGTAAAGAATGGGGACGGTGGTAATTCTATTTGATTTTCATTGTTTTTAGTTGTTCTACATAAAAAATTACCGCTGTCCCCATTCTTCACCGGGTTAATTTTAATTAAAAAACTTGATTATGTTTTTTTAATTTGTACATTTATTCAGGAGTAATAAAACAGCCAAAGGTGATTATATGAATGAAATAATTTTTATCATTGAAAATGATGTTGAAGGCGGATATACAGCTAAAGCATTAGGCTTCTCTATTTTTACTCAGGCTGATTCAATTGAGGAATTAAAAAAGAATATATTGGATGCTGTTAAATGCCATTTTGATAATGAGGCTGATATCCCTCATGTGATCAGACTGCATAAAGTTGAAGAGGAGCTTCTGGCATATGCCTAAACTCCCAAGAGATTTATCTGGCCAGGAACTTATCAAATTACTAAAGAAGTATAATTATACGGTCACAAGACAAGCCGGAAGTCATATCAGACTTACAAGTAATCATATGGGATTTAAACATGACATTACTATTCCTGATCATCCTTACCTGAAAATTGGAACATTAAATAGCATCTTGCAAGATTTAGCAGCCTGTTTAAAAACTGATAAAGATAGCCTTATTAAAGAATTGTTTCAATAATTAAATTATAAATCGTGCTACTTTAATTAAAAATATCGTTTTTAAAGGTAAAAAACAGGGTTCGAAATTTATCCGCCATAAGGAGTTTAAACAACAAATCCTGCCTCTATGGCGGGGTTTGTTGTTTATAGTGCTTTGGGAGAGGACAGGAACCTGGGGGTAAATTTCGCGATGGCTTGGCTGGTTTATATTATTAAAAAAAGGGATTTATATTACACGGGGATCACAACGGATTTACAAAACAGGTTGAGGCAGCACGGATCTCCTCAATTGTTATATAAAGAAATCATGCAAAACAGGCGCAGAGCTGTGGCCATAGAAAAAGAAATTAAAGGTTGGTCACGAAAAAAGAAGGAAAACTTAATCGCGAAATTTACCCCTATGTGAGCTTGCCCTGAGCAAAGCGAAGGGAGTCCGTCCCGGGGAGCAGCGCATGCCCCTGAATAGGGAAGGAGGGGGGAGGGGCCGTGGAAATTCCTTAAATGACGGACAGCGGATACGCATTGCAGCGGCTCACAGACAGAAATTAGTTGACAAAAACATTAATAGAAGTATTTTAGGCATTATAATACCACAAGACAGGGAATAAAAGCAGAAGGGATATTTCAGATGAGAAATTGAGGTTGTGCTTTGGCAATCACAAAAAGGGAATCCTTATTTGTAAATCCTAACAGTTTACAACCAAGCATGCTTTTCCGTTATGGGAGAATGATGCTTATATTATTATTTTTATTTGTATTCTCGATCAGAATAAATGCCACAATATATTATGTTAATGATGATACTACTGGAGCTGAGGATGTATGGTGCACAGCAGTTGGTAATGATATCAATAGCGGGTTAGCAGCAAGCGCGCCCAAGCGGAATATAAATTCTATAAGAGATGCCTATGCTTTAGCAGGTGGAGATGAAGTCAGAATTGATACGGGAACTTATGGTGAATGGGTGGAATTGAATAGCGGCCATAATGATAATGGTACTGCAAATAATTATTTGGTCTTTACAGGAGCCGGGACTAATGCTCCGGGCGGCGGGGTAAAAGGAACTAAAATTGACGGAGGCGGAAGCCGTGCCTGTTGTTTTAAAATGGTTAATAAAAAATGGATTAAAATTCAAAACATGAGAATTAATGCCTCAATAAACGGGGAAAATATCAATATTTCAAGTTGTACCAATATGATGATTACAAATTGCAAGATTTATCAGGCTTTGGACGGCAGCGGGAATGATAGTAAAGCTCTATGTATAGACAACAGTTCAATAAAAAACAAGATCATTAATAATAAAATCGGCGATAATACCGACCCAAACCAGGAATACGGGATTTGCATACAGAACAATTCAGTCAGCAATTTTCTTTATAAAAATGACATTTATAAGAACGGTTGGTCAGGCATAATGCTGCAGCAAGGAGCGGGTTCTAATACCATTCTTTCCAATACAATCCACGATGGTTCAAGTGAAGGAATTGCCATAAGGAAAAACGGGGGAAATTCTTCCGCCTATAACAGGATCACAGGAAATAAAATTTATTTGAATAACCGGGATGGTGTCATACTGGATGATGATTCAAACCACACATTTATTTATGGGAATATCATTTATAGAAATAATCAGGGCGGTAATACCGGCCGGGCCGGTATTAATATCAATACAGGTTCGGGTTATGCGGATATCAGAAATAATTTGATCTATAGCAACACAAAGGAAGCCAATATAAAGATCAACAGTTCCAGGAATTGTATGATCAGCAATAATGCGATTTATGCCTGTTCCGGAGTAGACGGTGAAAGAGTAGGCGTCGGCGGCTGGAATCTCACTAATTCTGCCATCATAAACAATAAAATTTATAACAATCAGTTAAATGGAATTAAAATTACGGATTCCTCCGTCAACAATAAAATATATTATAACAGTGTCTGGAATAATGGTTATTCAGGCAGTGATGACAATCAAAGATCGGGCATTTATATCTATAATTCTGATGATAACAGAGTATTCAGGAATATTTCATATCAAAACAGAGCGGACGGGCTGCGAACACAGGACAGCAGCGATAGAATCGCAGTAATAAATAACACATTTTTTAAAAATGGCGGCAGAGGGGTTTTATTTGACGGTACTTCCACGTCCTGCACTTTAAGAAATAATATTGCTCAAAGCAATACCGGGGAAGGATTCATGAGAGTAGTTAACGCGACTCCTCTTGTGCAATCCTATAATAATTCTTTCGGGAATTCAGGAAATAATTTTGACTTTCAAGGTGATGCTCTTGGCACAGGAACGATAAGCCAGGATTCTTTATTTCAGTCGACAGATCCGTCAGCAACCAACTTTTTATACCTAAGCTCGGGGAGCCCCTGTGTTGACACAGGAGACCCAAATGACCCTGTGCCGGAGGATGGCGGTTTAAGAGTTGATATGGGAGCTATAGAATATCTTTATTCCCCTGTTTTAAATGTTACCAAGTCAGTCAGTAATATAACATTAGACGGGAGTAATGTAAGAACTATTCCCGGTTCAACTATTGAATATAAAATGCATTATACAAACTCAGGCCTTGGAGCCGGAAAAAATGTTTTTATCTATGATAAAGTAAAAAGCAGCATTGTTACATTTCAGACGTCCTGGGGAGAGCCGGGCTGGACCATGCAATGGTCGACTAATCCTGCTCCCGCCCAGTCATATGATTCAACTGATTATAAGGATACGATGCCTGCAAAAACAAATATAATGTGGGTAAGGTGGAAAAAGCCCGCTCTCTCCTATTATTCAGGAGGTAATTTTTATATAAAAGTAATTATAAAATAAAGGATTCAAGGGCTTAAGCAATGATATTGCCGGGCTTCACCTTCATACAGACTTCCATACCATCAGGAGGCAGGAGGGGGGAAAGCGGCTTAGAAAGCTCCCGAAAGGACGGACAACTGCTGTCTGTTGCGCAGATCCATTTTTATAAATTTTGTGGAAAAAATTTTTAATATATATATATTATAATAATTATATGGGAGAGCAAATATAAGCAGAAGGGATATTTCAGATAAGAAATTTTAGTATATATAGGACTTGAATGTTCCTATTAATAAATAAAAGGAGGAGAAAGTGGCTAAAAAATTGTATGTAGGCGGGTTGTCATTCGACACCACTGAAAGCACCTTACGGGAAGCGTTCGCACAAGCCGGGACCATTGAATCGCTGGCTATTATCACTGATAAAGTGTCCGGCCGTTCAAAGGGTTTCGGTTTTGTGGAAATGGCATCGGATGAAGAAGCCAAGAAAGCCATTGAGTTACTCAATGGGAAAGAAATGGACGGACGGAAGCTCACTGTGAACGAAGCCCGTCCCAGGGAATCACGCCCCCCCCGGTAAAAACGAACAAGAAGAAGCGCTGAGTCTTAATATTGAATGCTTGTTGACACGAGAAGATTTACCTGTCTGGAATGAAATGTATCGGTTCTTGACAGGCTGTTGCCTAAACCAGGGAAATACGAAAAAAGCAGGGATTCAATTCATAGAACCACTATAATTTGCCGTTTCTTAGCGGGTTTGATAAATCAAATCCTTACAAATTCATGTGGGCAACAGCCCGTTGATATGTGATAAACTCTGTGAAGTTTCCTTGAATAAAAATCAGAATCGTCTCCGCATTTGTTCCCTACGGCGTAAACTGGAAATCCTTTATGATAAAATCCACTGCCTGACCGTCGGAAGGGGGTGCTCCGTAGTTCCCGCCTGCCTGATACAGCCATAAATTGATACGCGTCGTTTCCTTGCAGGGGACCGGATTCCTGGAGAGAGGCGCGCCGGCCCGTCCGTTGTAGGTATAAGTGTCAATGATATCACCGTTGGAGTATCTGCTGGTAAATTTGATATAATTCGTTCGCCATTCCATAGTATGGATGGTAGCGGTCCTGGCTGTGTTCGTGATGTCGAACCGGTAGGTGAGGGCAGGCGGCGGCTGCAGGGCATACTGCGAGTTGTCGTTGACATCCTGGTTCCACCGGCTGAATTCAAAATCAAGCTCGCTGATGTCGTTATAATTCGTATTATCCGTACTGTCGTCATATGTGAACAAACCGAGTACGACCTTTTTATCAAGGGTGTCGACCCTGCTTCCCAGGCTGAAAGTATAGGTGCCGTATCCCAGGGAATTGGTCAAATGGACCTCCGTGCAGTACCAGTTGGCGCCGTGCTGCGCTATTTTCATGTGAAGCCAGCCGTTTCCGTCCACACGTATGTCGTTGGTCTCAACGGACCAGTAATTGTACCCTGGCCCCGTGACCCAGGATTTCGCGTGCTTCTTATACCAGTAACGCCCTGCGAAATAAACCGGCTCGATCCTGTCGTAGATCTTATAAGCAATGGCGTTGTCATACAGCTCCTGGGGAAAGCTGGAAAAATAAGCTGGTTCAGGGGGCGTGTAGGAATTGGGGATCAGAAATGCAGCTGTCTGGCTGCAATATTCCGCGTTGGCGTATTTTATAATTTCGCAGGAGAAGGTCCCGTCGCTATTGATGGCCGTATAAGTGCCTGTCATGGGCCTCTGGTACCAGGCATCCACCAGGATATAAGTGGCGACCCTGTAATCAGAAAGATTAAGGCAATGGGCTTTGCCAAGCAAATATTTGTCGGATGTCTGGCCGTAAGCCGGGACATGCGTGAATTCCAGATAAGGGACAAATACAATGACAGATGTTTCACTGGATGAGCCGTTTTCTGCAACTGCTTTTGCGTAGATAATATTAGTACCTGAATTCTGTAAGGAAACGGTATTAGACCAGACGGCAATTCCCTGTGCCGGCGAATAAGCACCATCATTGACCTTTATATATATATATTGAACAGGAGTTCCGTCATCCCCGGGTGATGACGTTCCTTTGAGCGTCAAACTTGTTTTAGCCATGGAATTATTTGCAGGAGAGACGATGGTGATATAAGGCGGAGTATAGGTCAAATAAACCGTTATCTGCGTTTCCGAATATTTCCCGGCAGCTGAAACTGCCTTTGCGCGGATAATATTAGTACCTGAATTCGATAAGGAAACGGTATTAGACCAGACGGCAATTCCCTGTGCCGGCGAATAAGGACCATCATTGATCTTTATATATACGTATTGAACAGGGCTTCCGTCATCCCCGGGTGATGACGTTCCTTTGAGCGTCAGGTTTATTGTAGCCTGGGAATTATTTGTAGGGGAAACGATGGCGATGCGGGGCGCAGTATAGGTCACATAAACCGTTATCTGCGCTTCCGAATATTTCCCGGCAGCTGTGACAGCCCGGACGCTGACAGTATGCGTGCCTTCACCCGCAAGCTCGATCCACTGGGACCAGGACTGGATCCCCTCTGCCCTGGTATATCCGGAGGGATCAGCTTTAATATATACTCCTTCGACAGGTGCCATTGTATCTCCTTCCGCGGCACTGCCTGAGATGAGGATCTTTTTCTGAAAAGAGGAAGAACCGTTTGCGGGTGAAAGGATCGATACCATTGGCAGGGCATTCCTCCTTTTCTCCAATGCTTTTTCAACCTCTTTCTTGATACCGGCTTTTTCATAAACCTGTTTTCCTTTGGATTTCCAGAAAATATCGGCTTGCAGGGACAGGTAGGAGAAAGGCCCCGGCAGTACAAGAAGATATAAACTCAGGATCAGGATAATAACGAGAAATTTATTTAAATGTTTTTTAATCATAGCTGTTAAAAAGAGATCGGGTACTGATATCCCGCTCCCAGGGAAAATGAGATACCGGCTCCTTCTTTGCCTATAATAACAGGCAGGCCGATCCCTGCATAAATATTTTTTATCAGGATAAGGGCTTCAGGCGAGAAGCTGAAAGCGTTCTTTTTTATATTATATTCTTTTTCTTTGGCAAAACAGATCCCTGCTTTTAACCGGAACTGAAAATACCGGTAGGGCATCGCGATCAATATAGCCGGCTCAAAAATGTGGGTGGAGGTATCATATTCTTCATCATCATAATACAGATACCCGGCGCCTGTGCCAATGAAAAACCGGCTTATTTTTATGGCTCCGTACAGGCTTAACAGGTTACCCAGTCCGAATTCCGCCATCACGAGTATTTTATTCTGTTTTGTATTTTGAGCAGTATTGCTGTTTCCGGAAGAGGCGTTCATGGGGATGATGCTCAATGACACACAAATGATTACCCATTTTATTGTTTTTATAAATAGCCGGTTCATTCCTGATAAAGCCTCCTTTAGATATTCATTAATTCAATCATTGATTGAATTAATGTTAACATAACCAATTTTATCTGAAAAGTCAAATTCTTTATTTTAAAAAGAGAAATCCGATTTATTCCCAAAAACAGAAAAATTCTTATACTGTCAAGAAGGGCAGGATCATTGTATCCGCCCTAAATCCCTTTATAAATTCTGAATATAATATACCCCGATATTTCCAGTTTGTCAATTTTTTTTTTAAAATTTAAAGCAGTTCTATACGAAAAAATATCGGTTCGTGACAAACTGTTCCCAAACCGGGAAAACAAGGAAAATACAAAGGTTTAATTCATCCGATACCTGTATGTCCATTTGGACAACAGCCTGTTGATACTTATCCTGATTTATTGACAATTCATTATAATATTTTACATTATTGAAAAGCTTATGGCAGATAAAAAAATTAATTATATCTTTTACAAGGCCATTGAAAGGTTCCGGGATGACAAATACCGGATCTATGATGCTCAGGAGCCGCGGTATCAGTATGAAAAAGAGAAGAAGGTTTGGCATTCTCCCAGGGGTACGCTGCTCGAGGAGATCGCGGTGGAGACAGGCTGGTTCCGTATTTATCATTCCAAAGAAGAAAAACTGTTCTGGCTCATGGAGATCGAAGGGCCTGACCATGGCGTTCATTTCTACGGCCCGTTCCGGGACACTGAACTGCCGCCTGCCGAAGGTTCATAAAAAAGCAAAAGCATACAGGGGGAATGAAGCTATAGGAGTTTCCCTGTATGCTTTTGCAGCGAATCAGGATCGAAACTTTATGTGAACAGGCCGGATCCTGCTTTTCTTATTCCTGTTTCGGCTCTTTACATTCTTCGCCGGGCTTGGGGCCGCCGGGACCGGGGCCTTTTTTCTCATTGAGCATTTCTTTCAGCTTTTTAGACTGGTCTTTGGTCAGTGTTTTCGCTTTCTCGACTTCTTTCAGGAATTTTGTGTCATACTCCTTTTTTACGGTTTCCATTTCATCCATGACTTTTTTCCCATCATCGCTTCCTCTCTCAGTGCTTTTCATCTTGTCGAAAAAGGTTTTCATCTTCTTGTTGAACTTTTCGTCATAGACCTTATTATAGATCTTTGTAAATTTTTCGGCCGTCTTTTCATCCAGTTCTAGTCTCTGGCTGAGCCCTTCAGCCATGTCGGGCCCGCCAGGTCCTTTTGTGCCTTTTTTAGCCTCCTTGGCATATAATGAGCCGATAACCATACCTGCTGCAAGTATCATTACCAGCGCGTACAGGGAAAAAGATAAAGCTTTGGATAATTTAAGCTTCATGGTAAAACCTCCTTTTTTGAACTCATAAAGTTTGATGAAGAAACAGGAGAAAGGTTAAAAAGATTATGCGGAAAAGTATAATCAATATTTAAAAATAAAAGGAAATGTATGTATTGCTTCACGCAGTACAGTGTGTTTTCAGTTGAGATTAAAATTGATAAGTCGCGGATAAGAGCTTATCAGGAGAATGGAAACCGGGAAAATGATAAAGGGACACAGCCCTTCCCTTATTTTGTCCTTAATTCATCAAGGAATTCACCCAGTTTCTTTTCGTAGATGACCTTGTCTTTCAGTTCCCTTGTTGTGAAACCGGTGAACGCCTTTCCTTTTTTTCCGGACAGGTCTTCCATGGAAGGCACGATGGCTGAAGCAGAAGCATTTCCGGACGTGATGTAATAAGCGGTCTGCTTGAATTTATCCTTGTTCTGCGAAATGTATGTGCGCACGGCCGGAGTCATGGCGCTGGCCCAGACAGGCGTGCCGATGATGACCAGATCGTATTGAGACGGGTTTTTCTTTATCTTGGCTATTTCCGTGTTCTTTTTCTTAAGGGCGTCCCTGCCTCCTTTAAGCCACCCCGTGATGCCGCTGCGGCTCTTCATGTCTTTAAGCTCTTCCGAATCCGCCTTCAGCTTGCCGGCCAGGTCCAGGCCTACCCGTTTTGTGTTGCCGGTCCGGGAATAAAAGACCACCAGTACTTTTTTATTCTGCAGTTTGTTCCCTTTTTGTGCGGCATGGACCGGTTTCAGGTCCGCAGTAAGGAAAATAAAAAGAACAGGAAAAATTGCCGATAGGATCATCTTACTTTTCATAAGAACCTCCTTTTTATCCCGGCTCCCGGAACATTCTTTTCATACTATGTTTTTTGAACAATATGTCAAGTGAAGAAGCGGATAAATAATTGACCGGGAGAGTTTAGGGCCTTTTCAAGGCCCGGCCTGGACTTAACTGAAAAGGGACTGGAGAAGGTCTTTGATCTTTGAAAAATCAAAGGGCTTCCGGATGAAACCTGCTGCGCCGGTTATGTTGCCGGCTGCCAGCTGGCCTGTTATCATGACGACCTTTGAAGCGGGTTTGGCCTTTCTGAGCTCCTGTAATACTTTTTCACCCGAGATGCCCGGCATGATGTAATCGCAGAAAATAACGTCAAACGATCCTTCCACGGCTATCTGCAGTCCTTTTTCGCCGTTATTCGAAAATTCCACGGAGTGACCTTCATAAGAAAGCATTTTAATGAGAGTGGCACCGATGTCCGTTTCATCATCTATGATCAGTATCTTAAGAGGTCTGACCGCATGGCCGGATGAGGGTTCCGGCTTTTTTTCATGCCTGACGGACGCTTCAGCAGCCGGCAGACTGATGGTAAATGTAGTCCCCTGTTTTCCGTCCTTTCCCGGGCTGGATACAGAAATGTCGCCGTTATAATTTTTTATAATGTTATAGGAAACGAACAATCCCAGGCCTGTGCCTGATATCTTGCTGCCTCCGAGGGGGCCTTTTGTAGTGTGGAAGGGTTCGAATATTTTGGATAAATGTTCTTTCCTGATGCCGGTGCCCGTGTCGCTTATCTCAATGATAATATCATTCTTTTTTTCATACAGGTCTATCTCCAGGGTGCCGCCTGTGTCGAACATGGCGTCACGCGCGTTGATGATCATGTTCAGGAAGACCTGCTGTATCTCCGCCCTGTCAAAGACCGCCGGCCTGACGTTACGGTAATTTTTAATAACGTTGATATTATGTTTTTTTAACTGGGATTCCGTAAGCGAAAGGACATTGTCGAGACATTCGGGTATCAGGTCAGGCTGCATGCCTTCGGACCTGTGGCCTGAGAAGCTCAGAAGGTTCATTACGATCTTCGAAGCCCGGTCGACCGTGGTCATGAC
>JAQTRT010000056.1 GCA_028711675.1 bacterium
ATCAGGTCAGCGCAGAAATAACCCTGCCTGAGGAACTGAAACCTGTCCCCGGGCTTGGCATCTGCCAGGCGCTTTTCAACCCGGCATGATGTCAGTTTGACCAGGGAAGCCGGGTTCAGGTTCTTCTTGAAATCAGAGCCTTCCTCAACATCCTCAGGGTCCGGCTTTACGAAAAGATACTCGTACAGCCGCACTTCAGCAGGGATGGAATGCGCCGCGGAAACCCAGTGGAGCGTCCCCCGCACAACACGGTTGTCGGCCGAACCGCCCCCGCGCGTCTCCGGATCGTACGTACAGTGAAGTTCCGTGACCTCGCCGGTCTTGGGGTCCTTTTTTACGTCCGTGCATCTGATGTAATACGCGTGCTTCAGCCTTACTTCCTGGCCCGGCGCCAGGCGGAAAAATTTCTTCACCGGCACTTCGAGGAAATCATCCTTTTCGACATAGATCACCCTGGAAAATAATATCTTGCGCGAACCCATGGACGGGTCCTCGGGATTGTTCTCCGCATCCAGTTCTTCCGTTTTATCATCCGGGTAATTGTCTATGATGACCTTAAGGGGATTGAGCACGGCCATGACACGCGGAGCATGCTTGTTCAGGTCTTCGCGTATGCAGAATTCCAGGAGCGACACGTCCACCACGCTGTTCGCCTTGGCCACGCCGATCCTGTCGCAAAAGTTCCGGATGGCCGCGGGAGTGCAGCCGCGCCGCCTCAGGCCGGATATGGTGGGCATGCGCGGGTCGTCCCATCCGCTCACCACCCTGTTCTCCACAAGGTCGAGCAGCTTCCGCTTGCTCATCAGGGTATAGGTGAGGTTCAGGCGCGCGAACTCTATCTGCTGGGGATGGCTCTCTGTCTTCAGCTCGTCCAGCACCCAGTCGTACAGCGGCCTGTGGTCCTCGAATTCCAGAGTGCAGACAGAATGCGTAATTCTTTCGATGGCGTCAGAGATGCAGTGCGTGAAATCGTACATGGGGTAGATGCACCACTTGCTGCCAGTCCGGTGATGGTCCACTTTAAGGATACGGTAGATGACCGGGTCGCGCATGTTCAGATTAGGTGAAGCCATATCTATTTTAGCCCTGAGTACGCGTGAGCCTTCGGCAAATTCGCCATTGCGCATCTTTTCGAAAAGGCCCAGGTTCTCCTCGATCGAACGGGTCCGGAACGGGCTCTCCTTTCCGGGAAGGGTGAGAGTGCCCCGGTATTCCCGTATCTGGCCGGGATTCAGGTCGCACACATAGGCCTTGCCCGCCTTAATGAGCCGGACCGCGTATTCGTATAATTTATCAAAATAATCCGAGGCGTAAAAAAGGTTCTTTCCCCAGTCGAACCCGAGCCACTTGATGTTATCCTGGATGGATTCCACGTACTCCGTTTCTTCCTTGCTGGGATTGGTATCGTCGAACCTGAGATGGCAGGCGCCTTTATAATCGCGCGCAATGCCGAAATTGAGGCAGATGGCCTTGGCATGGCCGATATGGAGGTAGCCGTTCGGTTCGGGCGGGAAACGGGTCTCTACCCTTCCGTTGTTCTTACCGGCCTTCAGGTCCGCGTTGATGATCTCGCGGATGAAATCGATCTTGGGAGCCGGTTCAGCCGTATTAATTGGTTTTATATCTTTATTTTCATGCATTCTCTTTGAATCCTCCATACGTTCAACGGAACATAAAGTTATTAATAACATTATTTAACAAAAAGTCAAGGGTAGAGACGTTAAGTTCACTCCATCCACATAAGAGATTTGAAATTCTCAGGCGGGGCCTTGAAATAGATATAACTGTCGTACGGGATGGTTTCGATCACCTTATCCCCTTCAATGAGTTCCATGAAGAAATAAACTTCATCCTTGTAATTAATGTTCAATTCCTTGAACGGGATGCACAGTTCCACGATCTCTTTTATCCCGATGCTCTTCAGCTGGGACAGTTCCCGGTTATCGTCCGAGGAGATGATGCTGAAATGGCCGGTCTGACGCGAAAGCTCGAAGATGATCTTGTTCCGCTCGGGCCGGATGAAATTGATCTTTACCTTGAGCTTGCCGTTATGGAATACTTTTTCCGGGTCCTCGAAATCGATCCGGAAAAAGAGGTTGTCGTTGTTATAGCCGTAATCGACCTCCCGGATAGCGGCCCTGGTGTTCCGGGCCATGGTCTGGCCCAGCGAGGGCATGTACTTCCCGGCGCCCCACCATTCGAAATAATTGTTCACCACACCGTCCACTAAAGGATGGAGCACGGCCTTAGGCTGGGAGACATTGATGACCTTGGCTTTTTCGCTGATGGGAATGTTCAGTTCTTCAGGCGCGGAAGCGGCCAGGAGCAGGTAAATGTTCTTCAAATGTTTCCGGAAGAGCATATCGAACTCTTCATCGTTCTCCGTTGTAAAATTATCGCCGTACCACCAGAACCAGTCCGAACCCTCGGCCTGGTACATCTCTTCCCAGGCCAGGCTGAGCCGGCCGCTGTCATAACCCGGATGTTCCCGGATGAACTCCTCAAGGAACCTGCGGGTCCTGGCCAGAAGGGACCAGCCTTTGTTCTCCTCCTTGCCGCCAATCCAGATGCCGAAATCATGGTTGATCCAGGAACCGGTATAGATCTTCTTCAGAGCGGCCTGGTTGTCGTACTGGTTTATATAATCGGAGAACGTGACGGATTCCAGGTCATTGTCGTTCTCTATCTTCGAATAAACAAGGTTCAGGAACTCCTCGCCGCTGTCATCGTAATACTCCCACGGGTTCTCGCCGTCCAGGATGATGGAAACGATATAATCCTTGTTGTCGGCCTTGACATAATTATAGATGTTCTTGAAATGCTGGTGCAGTTCCTGGGCCGCGTCCTTGGCCGGCATCTTGGCGTATTTAAAACCGATGTTGTCGGAAAGGTTATGGTCGCGGAAGAAAATGCTGATATCCCGTCCCTGAAAACTCATCTGATACGGCTTGTACAGGACACGGCTCCTGTCGCCGGCCATCTCAAGTGAATTGAAAAGGATCTGTTCGTCCGTAGCCACCCATTTCACGTCATTCTCGGCAAAGAGACGGACGACATCCGGGCTGACCGAGCCTTCGGAAGGCCACATACCGCGCACGGGAGCGCCGAACCGCTCCTGATAAAATTGCCCGGCTTTCAGGATCTGCTTATTGGTATCCTCCGGAGAGGAAAAATTATCCGCGGGCAGGACTGCCTTGGGCATGCATTCCAGCGCGCTCTTGTTGTCATAGACCAGGGGTAAAATGGGATGGTAGAACGGCGAGACGGAGATCTCGATCTGCCCTTTATCCTGTAAAGCTTTGTACATGGGGATGATGCGCTTCAGGACATCCAGCTGCAAGAGCAGAAGCTTCTCCTTCTCCTCCTGGCCGAACATCCGGTCCTTCCTGATAAGCTCCTGCAGGAACGGTTCTTCTTTCTTCAGCTTGAACCCGAACCAGGCCAGGTTGAACCAGACCTGAAGGTCCATGAAATCCTGGTTGGTGAATATATTAAGCGCTTCCCTGAGGATATCCTTGTTCACGGTATAGCCGCGCTTGCTCAGCAGTTCGTTATAGCGGGGATACCGGTGGACCACGGCTGACCAGTTGATCATGAAGAACTTGGAGAGGATGAATATTTTCTCGTCATCCGTCAGATCGGACGGGCTCTTCAGGCTCAGCTTGAAATATTTATCCGTATGGGTCCCGTCAATGTACTTCTCTATCTGGAGAAGGAGGCCCGGCACATAATTGAAGTTCACCTTCATCTTAGGGTGGTCTTCCAGGATCTTGGCCATATCATAATAACCGCGTAAGGAATGAAGCCTCACCCACGGCAGCATGAACTCTCCGGATGTTTCGTCCAGGTAATACGGCTGGTGCATGTGCCACAAAAAGCCCGCTTTAAGTTTCTTCATTCTCTATACTCTCCTGTACAGATGGTCCTTATCATCACAATTAATTCCTTCAGTCTTGAATATTATTTTAAATATCCCGCAGATACCGCGCAGCCTCTTCCGGAATGGTGGGATTCACGAAAAAGTCGCTGGCCCATTCAAAGCCGATCTCGCGCGTGATAATGGGGACGAACTCGATATGCCAGTGATAATCGGACTCAAGCGTGGTCCAGTACCCTTTCTTGGCAAAACGCACCGGTGAATTATACAGCGCATAGCGCGCATTGGAGGTGGAAAGGGCTTTCCGCAGTTTTTCCCTGAGGACGGTGATGATCTCGGCCAGGGATTTCAGTTCCTCGTCCGTTACGCTGATAAAATTGCAGTTATGTTTGACGGGCATGATCATGATCTCGAACGGGAACCGCGAAGCATAAGGCGTGATGGCGATAAAATGTTTATTGGAGTATACCATCCGCTCGCCGGCCTTCTGTTCGAACTTCAGAAGATCGCAGTAAATACACCGTTCTTTCTGGTCATAATACTGCTGGGCCGTGTGGAGCTTATTGGCCACTTCGTTCGGGATAAAGGGCAGGGCGATGATCTGCGCGTGCGGATGGGAAAGGATGGAGCCCGCGCTCTTCCCCTTGTTCTTGTAGATCATGATGTATTTGAAACGCATATCGCCCATCAGGTCGATGGTCCTGTCCTTGATGGCCTTAAAGACCAGGTACTGCTGGTCGTTGCCGATGACGTCAAAATGGCGCGGGGTTTCGATGACCACCTCGTGCGCGCCTATGGGGTTCATCATATCGTACGGCCCGAAACCTTCCAGGTCCAGGTTCCCTTCAATTTTTAAAATAGGGAACCTGTGCGGCACGACCCTGACCTTCCATTTGGACTTCTCATCCCGGACAGCATAGATCTCCGGAGGGGTCATATACTCGTTCCCCTGGCAGAGCGGACAGAGTTTCTCGGTTTCCGCGGGATCCTGGCCGTTCGTTTCTTCATTATTATAAAAGCTCGTTACCTGCCGGATGCCGTATTCGCTTCCGCACAGGATCCAGCGTTTGGTCAACGGGTCTCTTCGCATTTCCGACATGGGACGTTACCTGCTCCTTAAATGATGTATTATACGAAAAAAACGCTGGGATTAAAAAAGGTTTTAAAGATCCGGATACACCTGCCTTTAATACCTTTATAGCCTTTGATACCTTTCGTGCCTTTATACCCGTTTTTCCGTCCTCAACGGTATACCGAATACTCTATCTCCTGAAAGATGCTGTTCTTGCCTTCGATCTCAACAAGGAAATTAAAATCAACTGCATTCCTCTTCAGGCCGTCATACAGTTTATTAAAATTAAAGATATGTTCCTTCATTCTTTTCACGGCGTAATCCACGGTCGTCCCCGTGGTCATGATGAAAGGCCAGTCGCTGCTCTGCATCAGCAGGAGCTCCCGCGCCATCTGGTTCAGCGCGCGCTTTTCCTTGTCAGAGGGATTCACCCTGTTCCGGGCCATCTCTCCCATCTTTTCCGAAGCATCATGGACATAATACAGGATCCATTCGTTGTTGCCGTTCAGCCATACTTCGGAATAACCTTTATAGCCCCAGGAGGAGAAGTTAGGTGTGATCACCTGGTTCACCGGGAATTTTCTCAGATAGTTGGACGGTGTGATGAGCTTCACGGTCTCCTGGTCATAATGCATTTTTTTAATCAGGAAATAAAGGAACTCCGGCCCTTCATACCACCAGTGGCCGAAAAGCTCCGCGTCGTACGGAGAGATGATGACAGGCGGCCTGTCCATCTGCGTGTTCAGATACTCGGTCTGCTTCACGCGGTTAAAAAGGAAATTGCCGGAATGTTCGATGGCCTTGTTGATGGCCACTTCCCTGTTGTACGGTTCCTTGAACTCCGTGTTTCCCGTGATGCGGTAATATTTATACCCTGTGTTCACGCGCAGGTTCTTCACAGGCAGGAAATCCTGCAGATAGTCCAGGGGCAGTTCATATCCGATATCCCGGTAGAATTCCCTGTAGTTGCCGTCACCCGGATACCCTTCCTTCGCGGACCAGACCTGTTTGGCCGTTTCCATGTCCCGGCCGAAAGCAGCGATGCCCGCTGCAGTGTACACGGGCGCGAAGACGCCATACACGGGCCTGGGCTCGCCGTACAGTATCCCGTGCGTCTCCAGGAAAAAGTAACGGAGATTCTCGTCCAGAAGGAGCCTGTCCGCTCCTTCAAAGAATCCGTTCTCGGCCAGCCAGATGCCCTTGGGCTCCCGGCCGAAATGTTTCACGTAATTCTTCTTGGCGATGCGGATGGCGGCCCGGACAGCCGTCTGCTGGGTGATAAAATTAGGCGCGTAGATGTGCGGGCCTGTACTGGTGATGATCTCGAGGTAACCCTCATCCTGCAGCTTCCTGTAACCGTTCAGAGGATTCTTATAATACTTATTGAGGTAATCGTCCCGCTGCTGAATGAACTTGTTGTAATAATGAAGGGCTGTAAAATAAAAGCGTTCGTCGCCGCGTGTCCGCTTCACTTCCTTTTCCCCCAGCCGGATCAGGCGTTCCAGATAAGAGAGGGTCCGGCTCTGGAGCACAGGGTCCGCGAACATTTCGGAGAGGGACGGCGTGATGGACATGGTGAGCTGGAAAGAGACGTTCTCTTTGGCCAGCTTGTCCAGATGGTACAAGATGGGGAGATAGGTCTCGGTGACAGCTTCAAAGAACCATCTTTCCTCCAGAAAGTCTTCATATTCCGGATGCTTGATAAAAGGAAGATGATTATGGAGCAGAAATATACTATAGCCTTTTGGTTCCATAGCTGGTCCCTCCTTACACACAGATCTTATGATATAATTCCAGATATTCCTTTGAGGATTTTCCCCATGAAAAATCCTGTTTCATCCCGTTCGCCTGGACCCTGGCCCATTCCTGTTTGTTCTGAAAAAGGAGCAGGGCTTTCCGGATGGTCTCCAGAAGAGCTGAGGGATGATACTGATAAAAAACAAAACCCGTGCCGTTCACCTTTTCTTTCTGGATGTCCGTGACCGTATCAGCCAGGCCTCCTGTCCGGTGGACCAGGGGAACGGTGCCGTACCTGAGAGCGTAAAGCTGGTTCAGGCCGCAGGGTTCGACCCGCGATGGCATGAGAAAGATGTCGCCGCCGGACTGCATCTGGCGGGCCAGCTTCTCATTGAACTCCAAATACAATTTAAAGTTTTTATTTGCCTTTTCAACTTTTAAAAGAGCTTTTTCTATAACAGGGTCACCCTGGCCCAGGATCATAAGATTCACGTCCTCTTTCAGGATCTCGTTCAGGACCGGGATGAGAATGTCAAAACCTTTCATATCGACCAGCCGGGAGACCATGACCAGCAAAGGCTTTTTTTCCGATCCCAGGCCTGCCTTGTTAAGAAGGTCGATCTTAAACTTCCGTTTCCCCTCCAGATCCTCGGCGCTGTAGTTCTCCGGGTGCCAGAGGCTGTAATCCACGCCGTTCAGGATCCCGTAGAACCGGTTGGCGCGCGAACGGAGCACCTGGGTCAAACCCTGGCTGACGGATTCATCGGCCAGCAGTTCCTCCTTATAGGTACGGGAGACCGTGCTGATGGCATCGCTGAAAACAATGCCTGCTTTCAGCAGGTTCATTTCGCTGTAATACTCAAATTTATCATAAGTGAAGTATTCCCAGCTCAGGTTCAGTTTGCTGTATTCGTTCAAAGGAAAGAGCCCCTGATAGCTCAGGTTATGGATGGTTAAAAGAACTTTTATCTTTTTCAGCAAAGCTTCATAATATACCAGCCGGATAAAGGCCGGTAAAAGCGCTGTCTGCCAGTCATTGCAATGGATAAGGTCCACTTTCATCTCTGTCAGGAGGATGAAGTTAAGGACAGCTTTGTTGAACAGGAGGAACCGTTCCAGGTTGTCGGGATAATCGATCCCCTTCTCGCCGTACAAATCGTTCCGGTTGAAATAAAGATCGTTCCTGACCAGATAGACAGGAACCTCTGTCCCGGGAAGCCTCGTTTCCAGGAAAGAAGCTTCCTTGTACTGGGTACCGATCCGGATGGACGTCCGCAGGTTCAGGTCCCTGACCTCGAAGGACTCCCTGATCTTTCTGTAATAAGGAAGGAAAACAGCCGTTCTTACGCCCGATCCGGCCAGTTCCTTTGCCAGGGCCTGGATCACGTCAGCCATTCCGCCTGTTTTCACGAACGGAACACATTCGGACGATATTAATGCAACAGATAAATTGTTCATGAACTAAAATTTATATCCTTTCGGGATGACGATTACGCCGTTGGGTGTGATGTGGAACCGCGCCTTGTCTTTTTCGTAATTGAACCCGATCTCTTCATGCTGCGGTATCCTCACGTTCTTGTCCACGATGACCCTTTTTAACTTGGCGTAACGGCCCACATCCACATTATCAAAGATGATGCAGTCTTCGGCGAACGAGAAGGAATGCAGGAATACATTCTGAAAAATAACGCTGTGCCTCACGAAAGCCCCGCTCACGATGCTCCCTTCGCCCACAAGACTGTTGTAGCTCACTCCCATGCGGCCGCCGTATTCCTCAAACACGAACTTGGCTGCCGGGTAATGGGAACGCACGGTGCGGATCGGCCATTTATCATTGTACATATTAAAGACAGGATGGACCGAGCACAGGTCCATGTTGGTATCGTAATACGCGTCGGTATCACCCACGTCTCTCCAGTATCCCTTTTCCCTGTCCGTCGAACCCGGTACTCTGTTCTGCGAAAAGTCATAGGCATACACCTTGCAATCCAGATAGATCCGGGGGATGATATCCTTTCCGAAATCGTACGTGGTATCGGGCCGGGTCACCTCTTCTGTCACGAGCCTGGTGAGGAACTCCCTGTTGAAAATATAATTTCCCATGGAAGAAAGACAGAGATCAGGATGGCCGGGGATGACGGGCGGATCCTTTTTGGGCTTTTCCACAAAACCCGTTACCCGCCAGTGCGGGTCGATCTGTAAAATGCCGAATTTATGCGCCTCAGCCTTGGGAACGGGAATGGCCGAGATGGTCATGTCCGCCTTTATTTTTCTGTGAGCGGTGTAGAAATGGAACACGTCCATTTTATAGATATGATCGCCGCCGAACACCATCACGTAATCAGGGTCTTCATCGATGATAAGGTTGATGTTCTGGTAGATGGCGTCAGCCGTACCGCGGTACCAGACCTCGCCTCTCCGCATCTGGGCCGGGACGATGTCCAGGAATTGCCCGATATCCGGGTTCAGCAGGTTCAGTTTGGACAGGTGACGGATAAGCGAATCCGACTTGAACTGGGTCAGGACCTTCAGCTTATAGAAACCGGAATTGATCATGTTATTGATGACAAAATCGATGATCCTGAACTTGCCGCCGAACGGAACGGAAGGCTTGGCTCTCTCGAGGGTAAGAGGCTGCAATCTTTCGCCTTTCCCTCCAGCTAATATAAATACAAGTGCATCCCTCATTACTTAACTACCCTTTTTATTTTTTAAAAAGGTCATGGATCCGAAGATCGATCCGGGAAGGTAAGAGATGGAATCTATCTTGAATTTATATTTGACATATTCCTTCATCTGTTCCATGAGCACGAGGGCAATGGGCTTGTCGATATCCACGGAAGCCCAGAGCTGGACGATATTATCGGAGATCCTGTCGGACGGCGTTTTCACGACATTGGCGCTCAGGACCTCGATGAAATTATTCTGTTTGTCCTTGAAGCCCAGCTTGGCCGTGAAATTACTGTTGGGCTTGTTCACGTTGACGAACCAGTTGCCTTTGAAACTGTTTACTTTGATCTCCCACACACGGTGGGCGTTCTTCCCGTTGAAATCGATATATGTGACGTCAAAGATCTTCAGGTACAGGTTATCGGGGCGGATGATCTTTTCCGAATATTTCTTGGTCAGCTCGTTCAGCGCCTCTTTCTTGATCTCCCAGTAACTGTAAAGCCAGTACGGGTCCACCACCAGCAGGATCAGTTTATGGAGATTGTACGATTCCGGAACGCGGAAATCATAGTTCTTCAGGATTTTATAATCAGGCAGAGGATGATATTTCTCCAGCTCATCTTTGATATAATGCTCCTGCATGACGGGCTGGAGCGACGTGGAACCTTTCATCTGCTCTTCGATCCGGGTCCTGGCCGGTTTGACGGCTTTGGCAGCCTGAACGGCTTTCACCTTTATTACTTTTTTTCCCGGGGCTTTCTTTATTGCCTTCTTTTTACCCGCGGCAGCTGCCGCTTTTTTTGCAGGTTTCTCTTTTTTCACTGTTCCTTTCTCCTGTTTCACCAGTAATTTTATAAGTTCGTCTTTGCCTGCTTCAGGATCATGTTTGATCTTTTTCTTATTAAGCATTTTAATAATATCTATTTTTTTAAGATTTGTATAATTTTTCATAATAGTACCTCTTTTCGGCTGAATAAATATAGTGACTAACTATTTTTTCAATACAGTAATTGATTATGGAGCAAGAAAAATTCTGGACCACCCTCCTTTATTGCAAAATTAATTATTCTTGTATAGTAATAATACTATAATTATAAGATATGTCAATCTTTTTTTTCTTTATTTATCGCCGGGACCAAAGGGATGTAAGATAAACCTTACAGAAAAAACCGGATACCCCGGGAAAAACCATAGTTCACCTCTCCATCGGTATTTCTCCATTATCCCGGTCTGATATTCGTATAACTCATTATAAAACCGTCAATTATATTCATATAATCCGGGTGAACAGTCCCTATATTGCCGAAATCGATCCTTCCCGGGATCATTGGGAAAGGAGAAGGTGATAAAGGCACTGCGTCAGGAAAAGGATCCCTGTCCGGTTTTCAGGCCTTTATCACCTTCCGGCTATTAAAAGTACAGGCTCATGCTCAGCTCATAATTCCTGCGCAAGGCAGGATAATAACCGATGTCGCCTTTCCAGTTGATGCCCGCATAATCCGAATACCATTCATTATACAGGTTGAAGATACTGAACTCGATCCGTCCCAGCCTGTTCTGGTAAGCCACTTTCAGGTCCGAAATAGCATAGTCTTTCAGCTTGGTCCGTTCGTTCTTCATGTCATTGGCCACATACACCTTGTCCCGGTAACGGGTCATATGGGAAATGACCAGGCCTTTGAACGGGAGAAGGGAGAACTCGGCTGAGAAGATGTTCTCCGGCGTGAGCGGTACGATCTTATTCGTGAAATCCGATCTGGAGAAATATATCTTCTGGAAAGTGTGGCCCGCGGAGAGCCGGACCTGTTTGATCACACGGATATCCAGTTTCGATTCAAGGCCCTTATGCACCACTTCCCTGATATTGGTATTGGCGTTATTGACCAGGAATATCTCGTCCCGGACCTGCATGTAGAAAAGGTTGGCGCTGACCTGAATGTTCCGGAAAGGAAAAAGATTCATGCCGGTCTCGAAATTTCTCGCTCTTTCCGGTTTTACCATGCTGAGGGAGATGTTGGTCACCTGGTAGGTCATCCAGTTATATTCATACCGCACGATCTCATCGCGTACCGGTATCCGGAACGCCTGGGCATAGGAGGCGTAAACATTGTTCTCTTTGTAAAACTTCCCCAGCACGCCAATGTTATAACTGTCCATGCGGTAAAATTTTTTAAGCCTGGAAATATCTCCTTTATAAATGTTCTCAAGGAGATCATACCGGTAGCCCAGGTCCACATGGACCTTCTTTAGAACGACCAGGTTGTTCTTCACATAGCCTGCCGACACCTTTCCGGTGGTATCGACATAAGGATTGTAGATCAGCTCTTTCTGAAGCGCAAGACCGGCAAAGCTCTTGTTGTTGAAGATCCGCCAGGAGAACCTGTGGCTGAACTGCAGTTCCATGGAATAAAGCCGGTTATCGTAATTAACGCCGCTGCTGTAATCGTAAGACCTGTCCTTGAAACCCACGGACAGGTTCATCTTCGTATCCGGGGTGTAATCATGCTTTAATTTTGTCTGGAAGAGGAAGATATCGTAATTCTGACTGAAGGCAGGCGTGGAACTATCCCTTTCGGAATATTTTTCCCTGTCGTCGTGCGTGATGGCGCCGGGGAACACATACTCTGCTTTCCCGTAGCTGAAATGACCTTCCACTTCCGTCTCAGGATTAAGGACCCGGCTCAGGTCCAGTTTCACGTTCCTGTCCTCATAATTACTGTTCTTTCTGTACCCGTCCGAAGTCCGGTAATCCAGTTTAACTCCTACCCGGCCTTTACCCGTAACCTCGTCCACGTTAAAGGAACCATGAACAGTATTGTAACTGCCGTACCCCATCCGGAAACCGGAAGAGGAGACCTTCTTCCTGCCTAAGGTGATGATGTTGATCACGCCTGCTGCGGCACCGTTGCCGTAGACGCTACCCGTGCTGCCCTTGATCACCTCCACCCTTTCGATATCGTTCAGGGAAACAAGGGTCCAGTCAAGAGAACCCGAGTCGCCGTTCATGGCCGGCATGCCGTTGATAAGGAGAATGATCCTCTGCCCGTTGCCCGCGCCGTTGTTGAAACCGCGGCTGTCGATGACGTAATCATGATCCGTACGTTTGTATACCTGCAGGCCTGTGATGCTCCTTAAAAGGTCAGGCACATCCTTCACCGCCATCTGTTCGATGCTCTCCCGCGTGATCACATCCACATTGCCCGGATAATCACGGACCAGGCTGTCATCCTTGGCTGCCGTGATAACGATAGGTTCCATCTGATGATTGGTCCCGGCTAAAAGCGGAACGGCCATAAAAAAAAGGAAAAGATAAGACACAAGCTTTTTCATAAGAAATACCTCCTTAAATGATCGATCTATACCTTATGCGGGCCGCAGGGACCCGCGGAAAAAAAATTAAGGTGGTATGCTTTTTCAGGCCTTCCCATTCACAGGCCTAAAAACAAAAAACCCTCCATCCGGCCAAACCGAACAGAGGGTTACTACCCAGTTTCTTAACTCCTCGAATGTCAATCCATCCATACCACGAGATGAACCAACTGATTAAAATATAACGGCAGGTCTCCTGACTCAAGGGCTTGAATGCCTACTCCCTCTGCCTTCCCGGGCCTTGTGGCCCAGTGGCTTTTTCAAGGTTTCGTTCCCTTTTACAGTGGCGGGTCCGCTCCGGATTCACACCGGATTCCCTTTTATTCCTTTTCAGGAACCGTTAACTTTAACAACTGCTTTTTTAAAGAACAAAAGAACAAGTCCATAATACTTTTTAAATTTCCCCTGTCAAGTCTTTTTTTCAGCTAAAAAAATATTGACAATGGAAATTAAACACATACTATTATGACCAACAATGACAGTCGGGCCCATAGCTCAGTTGGTTAGAGCACCTGACTCATAAT
>JAQTRT010000312.1 GCA_028711675.1 bacterium
GTCTGGAGCACCAGGAGCAGGACAAGGCTGTATTTTTTCAATCCCTGCATCACCAGGCCGCGGAACATGAATTCCCATCCGATATAGTATAATAAATAAAATAATTCCATGACCACAAGCAGTCCGTATGCCTGTTTTGAAATATGGGCTAAAGGGTACTCACGGATGATCCGGCTGTTCCCCGCGGAAAAGAAGAGGACGAGGACCAGGACCGGGAATACGAGACCCATGAACTTTAATCCCGGGTTGATGTTCTTAAAATTAAGACCGCAGCCGGACAGTTTTTCGTGAAAATAGTACTTTAAAATAGAGGCCGGTATAAGGAAGAAAAAAACAAAAACAAGCATATAATGGAGAAGGACAGCCGTGTACCGGGCCAGGCCTATGATCTCCTGGATCTTATCCGCTGTTAAAAAGACCGGATAAAGGCCTGTCACAAAGGTGAGATAGAACAGGATAAAATTCTCTTTACTTATTTGCTTCTTCATTATTCATGCTCTTTATCCACAGGCTTTTTCCGCGCCGGTAGAGGACGTTCTGCTGATAATTGCTCAATTCATAAAGGCTGTCAGGGCCGGATAAAACCTTGTTCGACAGGTTCCGGAAAGGATCGAAATACAGGAGAATGTTCAGGTCCCGGTGGTCCAGCCTGTTGTTCCTGTCCTGGTCGTACAGTTTCCCGTACAGGAGCAGGTTGTCATTATTAAGCGGAACGATCTTTTCTATGGCTTTCATCCTGTTCTTATCGAACACGTCCGTGAATTTCTTATTATACCTCAGATCATAATAATTCAACTGTTCTTTGCTGTAATAAAAAAGATAACGTCCTGAGAAAGAGAGATCGAAAGAGGTAAAAGGCTCATCCATCCGGAGAATCGAATCCTGCAGGGTGTAAAGGTTAAGAAAATGGATGGAACGCCCTTTCTGATAGACCAGGTCCACGCCGTTCTTGGCTATCAGGTAATTACCGCTGAACTGGCGGATCGTGTGTATGTTCCGGTTCTCCATGTCGAAGATGATCAGGTTGGTCTGGCGGGAAAGAAGAACAAGCTTCCTGTTATTGGGCGTGATGCTGATCTTCTCAACGGGCATACGGTTGGTCCATTGCAGGTCTGTTACTTCATCCGTCTCGATATTGATCCGGTACAGCTTCCCGTTTCCCTGATCGCAGAAAACAAGGGAATTGTCCCTGTAAAAACAGAAATCCTGCACGCGCACGTCCTGGTATTCATACAGGTTCCTGTCCTTATAGAGGATAAAGTGGTAATTGGAATCCTCCGTGTTCATCTGGAGCACGAACTTCTGCATGGGTTCCAGTTTCATGATCCGGAAAGAATTGTCCGATAAAAGATAGCCGCAGTAATTCTAATAAAGGGGAAAAAGGCTTTTCCTGACCTCGTTCAAATTCCGGTCCTCGATTTTTTCATACCGGCTGTTCTGGTTCTCGAAGATACCCGCTTCCTTCTCGTCAGCGATAAAGACGTAATTCCCGGGTGAAACAGAGATCTTGAAATCCCGGCCGGAGAGGCCCTTTAACTCCTTCTCCTGTTTAAAAGGCGCGGCCGGGGTCACATCCTGCTTGAGGCGGTACAAATAGTTCAGTTCACAGGTAAAAGGGATCAGCATATCATTGGTCTGGATCGCGGAATTATAGGATGTGATGATCATCCGGGAATAGCGGTTGAACACCTGGTCCAGGATACCCACTCCTTTCAGGAAGCCGTCCCGTACCAGGAAGAACAGATCCCCTTTGGCCGTATAATAGTTCTTCCCCAGGTTTACGTTTGCCTGTAATCCCTGTTTTTCCAGGACAATACCGCGCAGAGGAAAGAGAAGCTTGAAATCCGTAATGAACCTGTCAGTCACATCCTTGCGGTCGCGGGGGGAACGGACAGGATATTCCAGGCCGGAATTGATCTTGGACGCGATACTGACTGTCAGGTTAAAATTGGTCTCATTGACATAATTGCCGATCTTCAGCGTGATCCTGGCATCGCTCAGGTCTTTGTCCCTGACGAACCGGTAATAATTGATCTGGTTGATCGTAAAGACCACCTGGCCCTGGATAATAAGGGCTGTCTCGCCCGACACGCCTATTCCATCGGACCTTTGCAGATAAAGGTCATATACGGTCCGGAACTCTTTGGCCCCGAGCGGAGCCCCCAAGAACATTAGAACGGTCAAGATTATCGAATATTTTTTCATAATATTAAAAAGTTGTTGAAAGAATTATATTTCTTTCCTATTCCAGCGGTTCGACGAACCTGACGGCTGTCACGTTCACCACGATGTACTTGATGCCCAGGAGCTCTTCTATGGAGCTGATGCTGCCGTCCAGGACAGCTTCCATCTTATCCTTTGATTCTTCGCAGCTGGCCGCGAACCTCTGGGCATCCAGCCCGACTCCGGGCAGACCGTAGAACGTGGTATTATCGAGCTGGAACTTGCCGTAGGATTTTCCGCCGGAAATATCCATGCCCAGGACCTTAGCCTGCCATTTCACCTTCTTTCCTTTGTACTTGCCCAGGATCAGATCAGAAGCCACGGCATTCTTATACTGCTCCTCGATAAAAGCCATGACCACAGGAAGTTCTTTCTTTGTAGCGTTCTTCACGCTGTTCACAACGCCGTCCCATTTTGTATAAAGGAGTTTCAGGTTCTTATGCTCCTTATTCAGTTCCAGACCGGATTTAATGGCTGCCAGCGAGCCCTTATAATCCTTTTTATTGAATAAAGAATTACCCAGTTCATAATACGCGTCCGGCAGAGCAGCAGCCAGGTCCTTGTTCTCAGGCGTGATCTGTTTGGCCACCAGCAGTTTATCGACCGCTCCCTGAAAATCCTTCTTCTTGAGCTGGAGGTCTTTGGAAGCCCGGATAAAGTCCGTGTTCACCCAGTTATTTACTTCCGTGGCAATATTAAGATCGACTTCCTTGGCCTGTTCAAACTTGGCCAGGCCGTCCTGGACCTTTCCTGTCAGAATCAGGTTCTTGCCTTCTTCAAAGATGATGCGGGCTTTATACTGCTTCTGCTTGAAAGCGTCGAAATTGGGAAGGACCGCCGCTTTTTCCACGATCTGCCTGGCGCCTTCGTAATTCTTTGTCTTGAATTCGGCATCAGCCGCTCTTGTGAGCTTGGCCAGCAGTTTGTCGAATATCTCTTTGGCTTTCACGTCAAAGGCATAGTCCGGCGACGAGTCCAGAAGGGATTTTAACGAGGCAAGCGCCTTGTCGTCCTGACCCTGGTTG
>JAQTRT010000057.1 GCA_028711675.1 bacterium
GGAACGTCATCAGGCACGTGTTCTCCTTTTCCAGGAAAAAAGAGCATATCCCGTTTTAATCCTTTCTTCGCAGCGGACATAAAGCCATGATCTATATTTTCTTGCTCCTGTTCCTCCTTCTCTTATTTTACAGCCGGTACATTGAACCCGGACTTTTTATCATGAGAGAGAGGGAAATGATCTCCTTAAAAATAATAAAGAGGCCTGTTTCCATCCTGCATGTATCCGATCTTCATTTAAAAGGACAGGTACCGACCCGTCTGATCAGGATCATCCGGAAAGCCCTGAAAAAAGGACCAGACCTTATCCTCTTTACAGGTGATTTTACCGAGTGCGACCAAGACCTGGCCCATCTCGATAAACTGCTCCGTGAATTCCCGGACCGCATCCCCCGGTTCGCGGTCCTGGGCAACCACGAATTCCATCATTATCCGGTCCTGCATGTCTTTCACCATACCCTTTTTCAATCCAAACCCAGGGACATCAGGCCCCTGCTTGATCTATTCAAACGTCATCATATACAGGTCCTGAGAAATCAGACCCGCTTCCTAAAAACAGCCAAAGCCTCCTTTGCCCTGACAGGCATGGAATACACGGATCATGTGGACCCATTACCTTCATTTCACTGGACCGGGATCAGGAAAGGATATTTTCATCTTCTTTTCTTCCATTCCCCGGACCTGCTTCATTTTTTTAAAAAAGAGGATTATGACGGGATCGATCTGATCCTGATGGGACATACGCATGGAGGTCAGGTCAGGCTTCCTTTGATCGGTCCTGTTGTCACGCGGACAAGATATACAAAATGGATTGTTGACGGATACGCGCGGCGTCACAGTACGTTCATCAGCAGTCACAGGGGACTGGGGCAAAGCTTCCAGTTCCGGTTCTTCTGCAGGCCTGAACTGGTCCTTCTCCGCATCAAACCCCCTGAAGCACATTCTGCCTGAAACATTACGTCCGCCGGCAAATCACGAAATACGTGGAACCGAAATTACCGGGGAGGAACAGGTCCATGACCCGGAAAGCCAGCGACCATATCCAGCGGACATTAAAAAGTTTATTGAAAAGAAAATGAGTCGCTCCCAGCCTTTCCCTGATAGGGGAAGTGACTCCGCTCACGGAAGTCCTTTTATTCATGACCGACTTCCTCATCATTTTTTTCCTGAAGATATATTTTCCCAGACCCAGTATGATATTCTCCATGATGCTGATGA
The DNA here is from genome assembly GCA_028711675.1 of bacterium. GTDB lineage: Bacteria > Spirochaetota > JAHITG01 > JAHITG01 > JAHITG01 > JAQTRT01. The sequence continues at coordinate 1,218 of JAQTRT010000057.1, forward strand.
ACGGAAAACCGCTGCACCACATTTTTTCTATCCGGAGCCCGGTAACTTCCGCCAGACGGAGGATATCCCTTCGGTCATACCGCCGGTAATGGCCGTACTGGGCATCGATCCACCCGTACTTTCTGGAATGGGAAGGGACTTGAAAAACGAAAAAGCCGGAAGGAGCCAGGAGGGACCTCACCTTCTTCAGGGCCCGTGTATCATCCTTGATATGCTCCAGGACATCGATCATGATAATAAAACTGTATCTCCCTTTTTCCGTGAACAGGTCCTGCTCTTTCACGATAATGCCTTTCAATCCCTGCCTGCGGGCGAACTGAAGCGCTTCTTTTGATGTGTCGATCCCTTTTCCGTTCAGACCTTCCTGATGGAAAAATCTCAAAAAATCCCCTTTGCCGCACCCGATTTCCAGGAACGGCGATCGGACCGGGTATTGATCCATGACCTTCCTGATCAGATGAAGCTGGTAATCCTTGACCGGTTTAAAATATGCCATAGAACCAAATTATATTTTTCAGATACGATATCAATAAATATATTCCGGCCGAGTTTGTGTTTTTTCACCGGCCGTCGCGCAGGCAGGCTCGGTCTCCTTGTTGCTTCCAAAGCCCGGTGATATATCCCGGATAAAAAAATTTGACAATGCAAATTAGATTGATTATTATATCAGAAAAAAGGTAAGGATAAAATAATGAGCACTATCTTAGTGACGGGCGGCGCCGGTTTCCTGGGTTCGCACATTGCCCGCGAACTGGTCGAACTGAAGCACCGCGTGATCGTCCTGGATGATCTGAGCGGGGGATTCAAGGATAACGTGCCGAAAGGCGTCCGGTTCATCGCCTGTTCCGTAACTGACCATAAAAAAATACAAAAGATCTTCGACCGGTATAATTTCGACTATGTCTTCCATCTGGCCGCTTATGCAGCCGAGAATCTCAGCTGCTTCATCAAGCGTTTTAATTATACCAACAACCTGATCGGCAGCATCAATCTCATCAATGAATCCATCAAGCATAAGGTCCAGTGCTTTGTTTTCACTTCCTCTATCGCGGTGTACGGCGAACAGGCAACACCTTTCACGGAAGACCTGACCCCGCGGCCCGTGGATTCTTACGGGATCGCCAAGTATACGGTGGAACAGGAACTGAAAATATCAAAGAACCTGTTCAATATGAATTATATCATCTTCCGTCCCCACAACATTTACGGCGAAAACCAGAACACCGGGGATAAATACAGGAATGTCATGGGAATATTCATCAACCAGATCATGAACAACCGTCCTCTTTCCATCTTCGGAGACGGTACACAGACCCGCCAGTTCAGCTATATCGGCGATGTGGCCCCGGTTATGGCCAGAAGCGTCCTGGACGCCCGTTTTTACAACCAGATCGTCAACGTGGGATCCGATAATTTCTATACGGTCAATACCATCGCTGAGAAGATCCTGAATTGTTTCGGGCATAATCCCGGGATCAACCATTTGCAGAAACGGCATGAGGTATACAGCGCCATCGCCTCCCATCAGAAATTAAAAGAATTAGGGTTCCTCCAGAAAGAAACGCCGCTGGATGAAGGGATCAGGCGGATGGTGGAATGGACGAAAAAGGTCGGCATACGGAAAAGCAAGGAATTCAGGAACATCGAGCTCACAGAAGGACTTCCGGAGAGCTGGAGATGACCGTGGTTGGCTGAAAACAGAAAGGATCAATCCCATGTGGAAGAATAAAAAAATCTCCGTTGTTTTTCCCTGTTACAACGAGGAAGAGAATATCCGGCACGCTATCCGGGAGTTCTTTGCCACCGGCATCGTGGATGAGGTCATTGCCGTGGATAATAATTCCACGGATAACACTAAAAAAGAGATATTAAAAACAAAGGCCCGGTATTTCCTTGAAAAAAACAAGGGGTATGGCTGGGCCCTGCGCCGCGGCATGAAAGAGGCTAAAGGCGACCTCCTCTTCACGGTCGAACCGGACGGCACCTTCTTAGCTAAAGACATCTATAAATTCCTCTGTTATGAAGACGAGTTTGACGTGATCTTCGGGTCCCGCACGTCCAAGAGCCTGATCTGGTCCCATGCCAATATGAACTGGTTCCTCAGGCTGGGTAATGTTTTCGTAGCCAAACTGCTGGAATACCTCCATTCCGGACCATGCCTGACGGACGTAGGCTGTACTTTCAAGCTGATCAAGAAAAAGATATACAATAAGATCTACAGACGGTTCAAGGTAGGTGATTCCAGTTTTTCCCCTGAATTCATGATGCACTGCCTGAGACACGCCCTGTGCGTGGAAATCCCGGTCAATTACAGGGAAAGGATCGGCACCTCCAAGATCACAGGTGATTTTTTTAAAGCTTTTAAGCTGGGCCTGACCATGATCAAGATGATCATCCTGTATAGACTGCTTCCCGGCTATTTCAGGGAAAGGAAAGGCCAGGCTTATTAATTACTGAGCTGCCCTATCAACAGGGACCGGGGTGTCAATCTCACTTCCTTTTCCCCGTCCCGCTTCATGACAATGTCCAGAAAAACCTGATACGTGGTCTTCATCAGACCCGCCCGGTCAAGCTTGATATCGTTCCAGTAAATTTTCTCTCTTTCCCAGAACCGCACGGGGCAGACAGGCTGGACGTCAAGCTGGAACGAATGGACCGGGGATTGGAAAGAGAGCACCAGATCGATATTATCGGATAATTCATCTTCCCTGTAATTCATGTAGTCCTTGAGCCTGAATACGGCGTTCTTCCCTGCCAGTACCGGGACCTGGACCAGAAAAGCATCATTCTCTTTACTGACGATCGGCGAAAAGACACGGAGATGATCCTTGAAATTAACAAGCAGGGAGGATCCCGAAGGCTTCTCCTCTTTACGGACATATGCATATTTATCGTAAAAACGGACAGGGAACTGCTGGCTGAAAATGTACTGCCACAGGGCATCCGCAGTGATGTTCAGACCGGGATTCTTCCGGGAGGTGTCCCGGGAGAGAAGAAAAGCGGCATCATAAAGATCAATAAGGGTGTATGGTTCCCCCGATTCCCTCACCCGCCACATGGTGAAGAAAAAATTATCCACATTAAAGAACCAGCGTTTTTTTAGATCCACGAAAACATACCGGCCCAGCGGAATCAGCTCATAATTGAACTGCATGACATGGTTCACGTCAGCCAGGAACTTCCGGTCAAGGAAATAAGCCAGATAATCGAACTGCGTCGTAACCGTATCGTTCCGTTTGATGATACCAATCATTTTTTTAATGGCCTTATCCCTGTCAGTCAGGGTGAACCGGCGGCTCTCGTATTTTCCCGTAAACGGGAGCGGCATAGGTGAATTCCGCAAATTGATCAACAAGATTACGGAGAAAAGACCGAAAGCAGCGAACCGGAAATATTTTTCGTCCTTGATCCAGACCCGGAGGTTCCGTATGGCCATGATGGTGGCAATGATAAAATAAGAAAGGAAAAAAGTAAGATAACGGACACCGGCCGTGGTCACGGAATACGGACTGCTGATGGACATGCCGGACGGATATTCAAAGAGAAGATAAAGGAAAAGCGAAGGCAGAGCAAGGATAAAAGCCTGGAATCCAATGAAAGGGAGGAAAAGAAGGGGCAGGAACAGTTCATTCACAAAAAAACCGATCTTCCGGATATCCAGGATATACTCTTTAATGATACTGAAAAAATGCGTCAGGAAATAAAAAGCCACTTCAAAAGGCGTTTTCCCGAATTTTTCAAAAAGGAACATCCTGATCTGGTCAAAACCGGTCAGATGAATGAAATATTTCTTCAGCAGAAAGGAGAAAAGGACGAAATAAACCAGGATAACGGCCAGGGGGATGAGGATGTAATTCTTCACCTTCAGCCGGTCATCGAACAAAGCCAGTTCCTTTTTTTTCTTTAACAGATAAGCATTGAACAGTTCAAGGACCGGATACATAAGCACGATAAAGATCCCTTCATCGCGCGTAAGGATGGTCAGAACGAAGAACAGGAGAAAAAGTTTTTCCCGGCGTTTGATATAATAGTAAAAAGCAGCGATGACGACCGGGATATAGAAAAAATTATACCGCCAGTCGTTCAGAACATTGTACTGGATCGGCACGTAAATGCAGTATAACAAACTGCTGAACAAGGCCAGCCAGTCTGATTTCAGGAGGAAGAGGGCGATCCGGTAAATGAAATAAGCGCCGATAAAGATGAGGAGCGTGGCCAGGATAATGAATATTTCGCCGCACCGGAAAAGGGCCAGGAACGGGAGCATCAAAAAAGGCACGATGGAAACATGGGTCTGAAGAAAAAGCGGCTGGCCGTCCAGATGAGACCCCATGAACTTTCCGTAAAAAAGCGTGAGGCTGACAGGATTGGCCTCCTGGGCAAAATCCCTTGGATGGATAGAGTTGAAGGACGTATACTGTTTCAAGCTGCAGGCCAGGTAGACCAAAAACAGGATAAAGATGAGGACGATCGCTGTCTTCTGGACCGTATTAAGGCCTTTCATGAACTGAATGATCTTTTCTTTCATTGTATTCACCTTCCTGATGATCTTTTCGGCCCAGGACATTTTCGCCCCGCCTTAATGAGACCTAATATAAGATAAATAGAAATAAAGTCAATACCCGCTTTCCCGGAAAAACCCTTAATATTTATATTGATTTTAAAATTGGAAATTTTAACTTAAGACCAGGCCCTTTTATGAAAAATCCGTTCTCCCCTTTATTCCTTTTCACTAAAAAGATCTATCAAAACAAACTGCTGACCAATCTCATCAAGATCTTTTTTACTCTCCTCATTTTATATATTTTATTCGGTAATATCAACCTGCGCCTGGCCTTTCAGAACCTGAAGCACATCCGCTGGGCTTATCTGAGCCTTAACATCATCCTGAGCCTTACTTTACTGCAGTTCCTCATGACAGGACGCCTGAAGCTTTTCCTGAATTTCAACGGCGTTAAGATCAATTTCTGGAAACTGATGCAATTCCATTATATTTCACTTTTTTTCCAGGTACTCCTGCCCAGTTCCATAGGTTCGGATGCCGTGAAGATATATTATCTCCGGAACAAGTCACGGATATCCAGGCTCAGCCTTATCATCATCATGTCCCGCTTCATCGGCGTTTTCACCATACTCCTGACAGCCGGCTTCTGCCTGCTTTTTTCCCGCACACCCCTGGAAAAGGACCTGCTGCTCCGCTCCGGCACAATCAAGCTGGCAGCTCTTTTTCTTATCCTCCTGATGGGAATATGTCTGTGGACCAAGCCTTTTACCTGGCTCAACGGGATATCCAAACACAGATACAAGCTCCTGAAATACTTTTCTCTGGTCGAAGGGGTTTATGACCGCAGAACGCTTCTGCAGGCCATGTTTTATTCCCTGTTCATCCAGGGCATTACCGTGCTTTCCTTTCTCCTTTTCTATATGGGGATTGATATCACGCTCCCCCTCCTGAAATCTTTTATCTATATCCCCGTTACCCAGCTTTTTACTTTTATCATCCCGTCCATGAACGGGATGGGCGTCAGAGAATATTTTCTTTACGGTTTTTTCCAAAAAGAGGTCTTTAACCTGGAGAATATGTTCCTCATCTCTGTGCAGATGTTCCTGACTTCCCTGGTCCCCGCTCTCGCAGGCGGCATTCTGTATTTCTTTAAAAAAAGAGAGGAGAACTGAACGGCCTTTTATTTCTTCCGCTGCTTGTTCAATACCTTTTCTATGATATAGTTAGGCCTGTTCTTCACTTCTTCAAAGATCCGGCTTATGTAACCCCCGATGATGCTGATAGAGAGAAGCTGAATGGCCCCTAAAAAAAGAATGACGGTGATCATGGTGGCAAAGCCATGGGGCGCATCTTTAAAGACAAAATAATGGTACAGATAATACCCTATCCCGATCATGGCGATCAAGCCGACTGCGAACGCAAAAAGAGAGATCAGCTCCAGGGGTGTATAAGAAAAAGAGAAGAGACCTTTATACGCCCACTTGAAATTATCCAGAAAGCTGTATTTAGGTTCTCCCTTCGTACGATCATTGCGTGTATATTCGATACCCACTTGTTTAAAACCGGAAAAAGCTCTGAGCCCTCTGATGAACCTGTCCTTCTCGGGCATCGCGTTGAGGATGGCCACGACCTTTTTATCCATAAGCCCGAAATCACCCGCATCAAGCGGGATCTGGATATAAGAGAACCGTTTTAAAAGCCGGTAAAAAATTTTATATCCTATCCTCTTGATGATATTCCCTCTCCTCTTCTTCCTTACTCCGTACACAACGTCGTAACCTTCCTGCCACTTCTGTATGAAATCCTTGATCAGCGACGGCGGATCCTGGAGATCACCGTCCATGCAGACCACCGCGTCCCCGCCGGCCAGGGAAAGACCGGCTGAATAAGCGTTCTGTGAACCAAAATTACGGGAAAGGCAGATGACCATGACCCGCTTATCCTTTCGGGCCAGGTCCGTAAAAATCCTGTCGGAAGAATCAAAACTCCCGTTATTCACAAAAATGATCTCATAACGGCTTGTCACTCCTTTCAGGATACGGGTTAACTGGCCGTACAGGCTTAAAATATACTGTTCTTCATTATAGGAAGGAACAACCACGGAGATTTTTTTTTGTATCATGATATTACCCTTTAAAAAATTTCCTGACGATCCTGCCGATATAATCCATCTGCTCATTCCCAAGACCGGGATACACACCCATGAAGAAAGAGTGGAACAGCACCTGGTCCGTGTTCACAAGGTCTTGGGCCACTCGGTGCCGGATGTTCTGATAGGCCGGATGTTTCAGGATATTACCCGCGAAAACAGGCCTGGTCTCTATCAAATGATCCTCCAGGAACCGGACGAATTCATTCTTGCTGAACCGTTTGTTCGGCCTGACGGTCACAGGGAAGGCGAACCATGAGGGTTCCGCTTCTTTTTCCGTCCGGGGTAAAAGGAAATACTCCCCATACTCCTGGAAAAGAGAATAAAGCGTTTTAAAGTTCTGGTTCCGTTTCCGTGTGAACCGCTTGAGCTTTTTAAGCTGTTCCAGGCCGATGGCGCACTGCAGGTCCAATGGTTTTAAATTATACCCTATGTTGGTATAGGTATACTTATGGTCATACCCCTGAGGTAAACCGGGAAAACTCCAGTTAAAACGTTTCTGGCAGGCCCCGGCCGGATCGCTTTCACCGGTACCGCACCAGCAGTCGCGGCCCCAATCCCTTATGGAAAGGAGGTTCTTGTGGATATCCGGGTCATTTGTGGTCACGGCGCCGCCCTCACCCATGGTAATATGATGGGCTGCATAAAAACTGAACGTTGCAGCTTCTCCGAAAGTACCTACAGCCCGGCCGTTATATCTTGAATCCAGGGCATCACAGGCATCTTCGATCAGGAAAAGACCGTATTTTTCCTTAAGCCTGAGGACCTCCTTCACGTTGAAGGGATTGCCCAGGGTATGAGCCAGGAATATAGCCCTTGTCCTGTCCGTAAGCGCCTGTTCCATCCTGGAAACATCAATATTGTATGTACCAGGATCCACGTCCACGAAAACCGGGACAAGGCCGTTCTGTACAAGAGGTGCGATGGTCGTAGGGAAATTAAGGGCAGTGGTCAGTACCTCATCCCCCACTTTCAAACAACGGGGCATCCGGTTCGAACACAGGGCTGAAACAGCCGCGAGATTGGCCGATGAACCGGAGTTGACTACAACAGTATGTTTTACATCAAGATACCGTGAAAAGGATTCCTCAAATTTCCTGCCGCAGGTCCCCAGGGTCAGCCAGAAATCAAGAGAGGAATCGACCAGAGCCTGCATCTCTCTTTCATCAAAGACCCTGCCGGCATAATGCACTTTGCTCTTGCCGGGAATAAACTCCTTTTCCGAAAACTCACGGAAATAATACTGCCTGACCAGTTCCAGTATCCGCTTTTTATCGTTATGTCCGCGTTTCTTCATGAGATTGACTCCCTTATCATGGGTTTAACGAACATATCTTTAAGTAATTTCATCCGGCTGACCGGCGGATTCTGATCTTCAACAGGACGGTCCACCAGTAATTTCGGGAAGACGCTGGTCTTTTGCGGAAGGTTCACCTCGATGATCACAGGCCCTTTTTTCCCCAGCACACCTCTGATCCTTCTCTTAAAATCAGCGGTATTCCGGAAACTCACATAAGGGATCTGGTATGCCAAAGCCGTCCGCTGAAAGGACACACAGCTGTACCCTTTGACTGTTGATTGATACCTTTTCTTAAAATATATTTCCTGGAATTCCCTTACCATGCCCAGGCAATGGTTGTTTACAACTATCATCTTAAGGGGGATATGGTAATGTTTTACGGTTTCCAGTTCCTGAAGGTTCATCTGAAATCCGCCGTCACCCGCAATCATAATCTGCCTGGCACGGGGTTTGGCCAGGAACGCGCCGATAGCGGCCGGCAGACCGAATCCCATGGACCCGAGGCCGCCGCATGTGATCAGCCGGTCCTGCTTTTTCAACCGGAGGGATTGGCTGGCCCACATCTGATGCTGCCCCACATCCAGAGTATAGGCCACAGGAACAGAGCTTTGTTCCGATAAAAAATCAAATAATTCCTGGATATCGACGGGCATGGGCGGATATTTTTCCCTGGAATATCCTTCCTTGAACCTTTGAATGGCCTTCATCCACTCTTTTCCGCGGATATTATGATCATTTACCCGCTCCAGTTCATGGATACATTGTTGAAAAAATACAGGGAGATCGCAAAGGACAGGATGATAACAATGGAATTTCCGGTATGCCAGTTCCGCAGGATCGATATCAACATGAAAAATATCGGCCTCGCGGGCAAACGTAGCGGGACGCGTGCCTGTCTGCCTTGTGTCCAGCCGTGAACCCAGCACCAGCAGAAGATCACAATTAGCCACTGTGATATTGGCATATCTGTTCCCGTATGATCCGATCATACCGCAGTACCGCGGATCGGAATGGTCCATGACATCCAGCCCCATCAACGAGCAGACCACAGGGAACCGGAGCAGGGATGAAAACTTATCAAATAAACCGACGGAACCGGAAGCACGAAGCCCTCCGCCGGCCAGGATAAGCGGCCGTCTGGCGATCCTGGCTTTTTTTAAAAATAACCGGATCTTGGCCTGTTCCTCGCTGGAGACACGGGATGGGAATCGTTTACAATACAGTTTATGTTCTTTTGACCCGTAAAAAGTAATTAATTGACCCTCCTTCACATCCGCCCTCTGGATATCCATGGGAAGATCGATCAGGACCGGCCCCGGTCTCTGGCTCTTGGCTAAAAAAACAGCTTTTTCAAGAATATACCGTATCTGGATTGGATGAACCACGCGGCAGGCGAATTTGGTAATAGGTTTGATCATACTGACGATGTCCGTCTCCTGAAAACCCCTTTGCCGCATACGGTTATTAAATTTATATTCATACGTATTAACCTGACCTGTTAAATACAGCATGGGCACTGAATCAAAGAAAGCACTGGCTATCCCGGTGATCATATTGGTTGCGCCGGGACCGCTGGTCGCCATAGCAACACCGATGTTCCCGGTAATGCGGGAATACCCTTCTGCAGCGAACGCTCCTGCCTGCTCATGACGGACCACAACGCTCTTGATCTTCGTATTCTGATACATGGAATCGAGCAGATGCGCAATGGACCCGCCTGCCAGATTGAATATATGCGTTACCTTGTTCCGGATGAGAAAATTTAATACATAATCAGATAATTTCATGACGTTATCCTTGTTTCTTGTACTGTTCCAGGTTCTCACTGAACCATTCAACGGTCTTTTGCAGACCTTCTTTCAGGCCAATCCCCGGTTCCCACTTTAATTCATTCCTGGACCTGGCCAGAGAAGCACGCCATACCGGTGATTCGCTCAACGGGACTGACCGTACCTTCCGTTCCGTTATAGTCCCGGAATAGACCGGAAGGATGTCCCGGATCAAGCGCACTACATCCCTGACAGGAACCTGTTTCCCGCTGCCGATATTGAACACCTGACCTTGTTTCTTCTTCAAGCTTAAAGCCTTTATATAAGCCGAGACTACATCATTGATGAAAACATAATCCCGGACAGCGCGGGGATACCGGATGGTCAGGGGCTTGTCCTGCAACAGCGACAAGATAACATGGGGGATCAAACGGGACGCATCATCATAGAAACCAAAGGGAGAGAAGAGCCTTAAATTCACGATAGGGAGCCGGGCCTGGAAAAAATATGCGCGGGAAAGCAGTGTCGAACAGGACTTGGCGGCCCCATAATAAGTTACAGGCTGCAGCGGATCGGTCTCTGCCATGACCGAATCCCTGGGGCCGTATTCGGATGAGCTTCCTGTATTGATAAAAGCTTCCAGAGGCAGACCCCTGCATGCTTCTAAAAGGTTACAAGTGGCCAGGATATCGGAACGTATCACCTCGATGATATCCTTCTGGAACGGGAAACCTCCGTAGGCTAAAAGATGAAAAACAATATCGGGCTTTATCCTTTTTATTGTACGTCTGAGCTTATCCTGATCCAGCAAGCTGATCCTGACCGGATGGACCTTATCCCGGACATCCTTGATCCGCCAGAAGGAGGAGGTTTCCCTTATTAAGATATGGCATTCCGCAGAATAATGATTGCACAGATACCGAAGCAGGTTGGAGCCCACAAACCCTGTGGCACCTGTCATGACGATCTTTTTATGGTTCAGGTCCATATTTAAAAATAATTAAAATGATTATATTGTCAAGGAATAGTTCATTAACGCCCTTGTCAGCAGGAATAAAAGCTTAGAAGATTTTATTTTACGCAGGCAGGCCCGGATATCGGACCCCATGATCTCCCGACAGGATCACCATACTTTCCAGGGGATATTTTCCGAATTCCATATCTTGTTCAGACCCTGAACCTGTTTATAGGTATCCATACCGGTCCAGAATCCCTGGTGAAGGTAAACAGCCAGTTCCCCTTCGCGGGCCAGTTTTTTCATGGGTTCATCCTCAAAGACACACTCCGCGTCATCGCGTAAATACCGGAATATCTTCCGGTTACAGACAAAGAATCCGCCGTTGATGACCCCGTCCAATCTCGGCTTTTCCTTAAAGGACCGGGCCAGTCCATCCTCCACTTCAATGATCCCGTACTGGGACGCCGGATTGACACCGATCAGCGTCAGGGTCTTATTCTTTTTTTTATGATAATCGGACAGTTTATTGATATCCACATTTGAAAGCCCGTCCCCGTAAGTCAGGAAGAAATCATCTTCCTTGATCAGGTCCCTGATACGGGAGATCCGGCCGCCGGTATGCGTATCCAGGCCTGTATCCACAAAGGTGATTTTCCAGTCCTCCAGGTTCTCCTTTTTATGAAAACAAATCCTGTCCTCCCTGTCCCTCAGGTTCAGGGTATAATCATTCACGCGGTACTCAAAATTCAGAAAAAACTCCTTGATCATATATCCTTTATAGCCCAGGAGGATTATAAATTCCTTATGGCCATAATGCGAATATATCTTCATGATATGCCAGAGGATAGGCATCTCGCCGATCTCGATCAAGGGCTTGGGCTTGAACTCGGTCTCTTCCCTGAGCCGTTCACCCTTACCACCGCAGAGGATAACTACTTTCATGCGTTTTTTCCTTTTTTAATTTTTTTTCTGAAAAATAAATAAAAAATAATACCGGTCCATAAACCCAGTGAAATGAAAAAGAACAGGTTGGCCATACCGGTACGGACCGGCATGATCTCGATCTCATTAAGCCCCGGAGTAAGAGGGAGAACCATAAATCCGTAAACAGTCTCGAAAAAACGGGTTTTCTTTGTATTGACCAGGACCTTGACCGAGGGGTAAGCCGCATAAGACAGGAT
>JAQTRT010000058.1 GCA_028711675.1 bacterium
TTGGTCTGCTCCAGCATCCGTTTCACTTTATCCGAACTCTTGAACCGCAAGGCCTGTTCCCAGAATTTGATAGCTGTCTCCAGGTCGCCTTTCAAATAAGCCAGGTTGGCCTTCCTCTCATATTTCTCAAAGAAGATCAGGTTCTCCTGTTTCTCCTCATGGGTGTAAAGTCTGATCCCGATCGAAATCTGATGGTTATTATACTCGTCGATCCCGAACTTCGGGAGATACACATAATCCAGCGACCAGTACAGGTTCCAGCGGCTGAAAGGCCTTAACCCGCTCCCCAGCCCCAGGGAGGGATAAAAACCGTCCTGATTATACTTGACACCTGTTCTGATGAATACCGTATCCAGCAAATTATATTCCACACCGAACGAAACGAACATTTCCCGGCCCACCTCTTCTGCGTCGTTCAGCCCGGTCGTACCGATATCCAGTTTCAGCAGAAGACCGATAGCGGGAAAATCCTTGGACAAGCCCAGGGCTATCTCGGTAGGCAGTTTATCATCATTGAAATCATAGCCTACGTTCCTCAGGGCCAGGCCCAGGTTGATGACGGATGTCTTCAGGAGATACGGTGTCTGGATGCCGAGATCAAAAGCCAAGGCCGGATAATTCTTTTCATAAATGTTCCTGAAAACATATTTGAATATAATACCTGCATGTAAAAAATCAAATAAAATCGTAGAAACCCCAAGGCCGGCATAACCTTCCGTCATACTGACGTCCTCCTGCGCCAACCCGGCGATATCATAATGCTTGACGCTGGGATAAAAAAAGACGCCTGATGTAGCCAGAAGATTCAGCACCTTGACCTTGCGGATATGGAGCGGAATGATTGATTTTGCACTGAAATAATTGATATCGGCGATCCATTTTGTGGCGATGAGATTGATATTGAACGATCTCGCAAAAACGGTCCCGGCCGGGTTCTCTTCCAGGGCATCGATGTCATTGTACAGGGCCGTATAAACACCGCCCAGGCTGTTGATCTTGGGGGAAAATTTTAAAGTAAGGAATTTAGGGCCGCTGATAGAGGTAACCGGGAAAAGCCCGGATACGGGTATCATCAGAACAAGCAGAAGGATGATGAGGGAACGCATACGCATATTAATACCTGTATTAATACCTGTTGAGAATGATGGTACAGGTCCGGATATTGTTCTTGGCCTTGATATTATCCGGCTCCAGCTTCAGGACCTGTTCCCACATTCTGATGGCATTTTTCAGATCGCCGCTGTTATAATACTTCAGTCCGGTCAGATAGTAGGTCTCGATCTCCTTCTCATGGGAAAGCGTCTTCTCCCGTTTTTCCTTTATCGTATCATAGTTCAGGATATGGTTCACTTTATTGATGTTTAAAACAGCTTTTTGATGCGTGGGGTCCAGGGCCAGGACCTTCTCCCAGCTTTTAATAGCTTCCTGGAACTTCTGGGCATTGTAATACGCCAGGCCTTCGTTATAATACTTCGAGATCATCTTCGGATCACCGGGCGTCCGTATCTCCTCCTTAGGTTTAGCCATATTGATCAGCTGGTCGATGCCCTCGTATTCGGGAAACAGCTTTTTCACGAGCTCAAACTCATTCAAGGCATAACGCGGCAATCCCTGCTCCAGATACTTTTTCCCGTATTCGATATGTTCCTGTATGAAATACGTGAAGAGCTGGGGATTGATGAACTTGCTGCATTGAACGATATATTCCCGCGCCACGCGGTTGAGCGGAAAGATAAAAAGGATGGATTTCCACATTTCTATGGATTTCTCATAATCCTTCTTTTTAAAAAGGTCCTTGCCGCGTTTGATCATATTATTGATCATGTTGTAAAATGGCGACCGGATATCGAGCTCCTCCTCGCGTTTCACCCACAGGGCTTTCTTGGCCAGGTCAAGGTACTCCTGAACAAATTTGTTATCCGGTGAAAGACGGAGACATTCGGTAAGTTTGGCAATGGCCTGCTCGAAATTCCCCAGCTTGTAATTAATGATACCTTCTTCCAGCAGTTTCTGGATTATGTTGATCTCCTCCACCTTCATGCTCTCGGCCTGCTCGCGCAGCTTCTGGTCGCACTGTGCGATATGGTCCAGGGCTTCCTTGTTCATCTTGTCCAGGGTCAGGACATTGTTGAAGAACTTTTTAGCATTCTCGTAATCCTTGTTCATAAAATATTTTTTAGCCGTATCCAGGTATGCGTTCACCTGGAGCTCAAGGTTCTTCTTTTCATCCTCTTCCGCCCTTTTCTTGATGAGCTGGGCCCTGTACTGGCCGGCCCTGGTATTGTTCGGGTCCAGCCGCAGAACCTCCTCAAAAATGGTGATGGCCGATGAATTCAAGCCTGTTTCCATGTTCGCCATGGCCTCTTTCATCAGTTTGCTGATCTGTTCGTTCTTCTCACGCTGCACTTTCAGCTTAAAAGCATCAACGATCTTATCCTCCAGGTCCGTACGGCCGGGAGCCAGCACCAGGGTTTTACGCCAGATAAAGATCGCTTCATCGTATTTTTTATCTTTGAAATACTCCTCACCGATCTGGATATATATCTTAACGCTCTCATCCCTGAAAGCATCCGGGACCTTCTTTTCATACTCTGTCTTTCTGGCCTGGATCTCCTTATCCTGGGGTGTGAGCAAGTTCACGGTGTTATATACGGCCAGACTTTTTTTAATCGAAAGAAGATCATTCCTGCCTTTGATCTCATCCACTTCCTTCTTGAACTTATTGATGATCTCTGTCCTGAGGGTAACATCCTTTTCCAGCTCACCGCTGATCCTGGTGACATACTTTGTCGCGATCTGGTTCTCCACATCATATTCAAAGACCGTCTTGAAATTGTCCAGTGATTCAGCTATTTCCTTTTTATCGTAATTCTGCATGCCGAGAATGGTATAATAATCTATCTTGTTCTTCTCCTCAGCCGCTTTAATGATATAATAATTAGCCAGTTTATGGTTAGGATTAAGGTTAAGAGCCTTTTCCCATTCAATGGCCGCTTCCTTGTATTTTCCCCCCTGGTAATACGACACCCCCTTATCCGCATAATAATCCGCATCCTGAGAATCTTCTGCCGCTGCTGCCAGCGGCAGAAAGAACAGAAACAGCAGAAAGAGGCACATTCTGAATATTGATTCTTTATTATTTCGCATACAGTAACCAACGCAGGGAATGGGGGATGAGATTCGGGTCAGCCTTTTTGCCCAGGGTCACGATGGAACTCTGCATTTGTCTTCCCTGAAGCGTAAAGATAATGATAAAGTCCTGTTCCGGCAGGACCAGGATATCCGGATGAAAATAACAGAATGTTTTATCCTCTCCCTTGATCAGCCGGCCCTCTGTGATCCGGAAGACCGGAAGCCAGGGAGTTTCCGATCTTTGCTCTGAATAGTTCAGGACAGGCGACCAGATGAATATTTTATCCTGGGGCGGGACTGAATCATTATCCGCGGTCGATGTAGTGTATATCCTGAACCTGACCCGTTTGAATTTCACTCCCCTGATTTCCACTTCTTCCGTAACGATCTGATCCGGTTTACCGATATAGTCCTCTGTCTTGGCAGAATAGATCCGCCTTGACACAATGTTCTTCTGGCCTCTGAGATGCTCCCTGATGACCTGTTCCCGTTCTGATTCCTCCACTTTTATCCCCGGTTCGATCTTTTTCTCAACCTTCTTTTCAACCTGGACGACCGGCTTCGGCTCCTCTTTCACAACCGCGGCCTTCACGGGCTGGTTGGTTTGGACCTTCACTTCTTCCTTCTTCTTTTCTGCCTGGACGACCAGCTTCGGCTCCTCTTTCACAACCGCGGTCTTCACGGGCTGATTGGTTTGGACCTTCACTTCTTCCTTCTTCTTTTCTGCCTGGACGACCAGCTTCGGTTCCTCTTTCACAACCGCGATCACTGGTTCTCTTTTTGAAATATAAAAAGGATAAACAGCCATAGGGCCCCAGTTGCCCAGAGAATCAACAGCGGAAACTTTCAGATACGAAATACCTTTTTGCACTTTCAACCGGAGCCGGTTCCCCCTGCTCAGGACCTTCCTCACTTTGATAGGCTGTTCCTTGCCGTAATCTATCTGGTAAGTATATCCGGTGACGCTCTGGTAATCATCAACAGCTTTCAGATCGACCACAGCAAGCTGGTTGGTGATGAAATGTTCAAAGGGATGTGTAGGGGACGCGATCATTTCGATGAACGGACCGGATACATCCATCTTGATCGGCCTGATGATCACTTCACTGCCGTTCCCGGCCCGGTCAAAGAACCGCACATGAAAATAATTGGTTCCTTCCACAAGCAGTCCTTTCAGGGATACAGAATTGACTTCAGGCGGCAGGTTCTGGATAACCTTATCCGGCTGGCGTCTGGTGCTCACGAGGAAACCGTATCCGCCCGTACCGGACGGGTCTGCCGGAGGCTGCCAGGAGACCGTGATATCCGACGATGAGTACCATTGTTCCTTCTGGGGCTTGGTAATAAGTGGAGGAGCGGCCGTTGTATCCTGGCGTTTAAGCATAATAACGCTTTTATTGGCGTCGTACTCCTCCTGCCAAACAATGTATTCCACGTTCTTATATAATGAAACAAAGGGGGAATAGGAATTATGGCTTGTCTTCACTACCAGTTCCTGGTTCCCGAGCTTATTTTCCTGATAGTAATATTTCCTGCTGTAGATCTGCGAGTACAGTTCGTCCACCATAGACCAGAATATCTTGACATAACCGTTCTCTTTGGAAAAAACCGCAGTGTGCCCGTAGCAATTCTTATTCTCTGCATTGACCTTGACGGGATAGACCTCTTTCTCCTCATCCAGGATACCTGTAAAAATGCTCCAGATGTTCTGTTCCGACTCCTGCCAGATCACGTTCCTGTTCATTTTATTTGCCACGGGAGTATACTGGACCTCTTTCTGGGGACTTACCAGTTTTTCATTCTTTAAGACCTTGGCGTCTTTTTCATTCACAATGGCAAAATAAATACTGTCACTGCTCTTGATCTCCTGTTTGATGCTGACCCGGCCCTGGTAAACGACATAAAACTTGTTCCCGCTCACAAAGATAGACGGGAAAAATATGGCGATACCGGATTTTTCCGAGTTTAGGATGGTCCCGCTGGGCTGCCAGGTGGCTCCGAAATTCAGGCTGCTCGTGTATCTCAGGAAATAATTCCCGGCCTCTTCCTCAAGATAAAAGACATAGATCTTCTTATTCTCTTTATCATAATAGAACCGGGGTTCAAGTGAGATCGAAGGCGTAAAGGTGAGGCGGTTCGGGGGATACCAGAACTTTCCCTTTTCCTTGCCCCGCAGGACATAGATCTCTCCGTCCGGACCGGAATAGGTCACAAGCGTATCATCCTCAACGACCAGGACGTCAGGCTGAAGGTTATAGACCTCATTATAGGAGATCAGTTCCCTGCTCCGCATGCTGTTCTCATCAGAGCCCAGGCAAATCTTCAGGCTTGTGTTATTCTTTTTTTTCTCTTTCTCCTCCCAGACAATGGCGATCATATCCTCACTGGTCGAGAGAACAGGATTATGGGAATAGAGACCCGGCATCTGTTTGCTTATTTCAAGGGATTCTTCCCAGCCTGTAATTGAATATAATTTATTTTGGAAGACGGGAAAAGCGCATAAAATCATGGAAATAAGTAAAAAATTTCTTATTAAGCCACAGGTCTTCATATTAATTCTTCTTAATTATCGGTTTTATTCAATCAAATCATTAACATTGGTAAAAACAAGATAAAACAGTAAATTTATCAAAATCGATTTTATGGCAATATATTGATTATGTTCCTGATGTCTTTTTTACCTTTACTGCTTTTATAACCTTTTCATCCTTGAAAACCTGTCTTTATCACCATATGATTATTTTATACCTTGCTTTATCCGGTTTGACATACAGAATATAATACCCCGGTGCGCAGCAGCGGCCTTTATCATCCCGGCCGTCCCATTCCAGTATGATGACCTGGTCCTTGATCCCTGTCTTTTTCTGATATGTCTTCACGATGGTACCGGTCATATCGTAGATCAAAGCTTCCACATTTCCGTTCTCTTTGAACAGATGCTGGTACACAACTTTCTCCCCGCTGCATGATTTAATGATGTTGTTCCTGAACTTCCGGCCCTCGGAATAATGTCCCGGTTTTTCCACTACCACCCACACTGTTTCCACCCCGTCCCGGTTCCGCGCCTTGATCCTGTAATAATACCCCAGATAATAATTTAGACCATAATCGTTCACGTTGGTTCCGGTGGACCAATTCTTAATAAGCGTGAGGTTACCGATAAAATTCACGTCATCCGCTCTTTCCACATAATATTCCGTATAACCCGGATTCCCGTATAATTCCCATAAAATCTGGACATCCTCCGCTTCGTTCAGTTCTATCAACCTTGCATGATAAGGCGGATTGGCAAAAGTATACCGGCCGGCATACCCGCTCCACTGCCCTGTATTGCTGTTTGTGCTGCTGTCCCTCATCCTCACCCTCTGGCTGTAATACGTGTTCGGTGTCAATCCGGCCAGACTGGTCTGGTTGACCGTGGTCCAGGCTCCGTTGGTATTGGTGTTCACACTGCCCATATACTGGTACCACACAGGCGGCGAAGCATCTGACCCGGCCTGGGCTGTCCACCGGATGACGGACGATGAAAGCACCTGGACGGACAGGACTGCCGGATTGGGGTTCGGCGCATTCGTATCGATGCCGGCCATCAGGAAGAGAGATTCTTTGAATCCGATATCAAGTCCGATACCGTTAAACGGCTCAGAAAAGTAGTTCGTTCCCTGGTCCACAGCAGAGCTCAATGAAGAAGTTATGGTAAAAGAAGTGACGGTTTCAATCAGCGGATTCTGGAACTGGTTGCCGTTCCCCCATATGACATTGCCGTTCGTGGGATCATTCCTGTTGCCGTACAGGATATTATAAGCAAATATCACGTTCCCCGTTGAAACGGACCGGATGCCGTAATCGTCCCCGTTGCCGTTTGAGAGGATAATGTTGTTCAGGATGATCCCGGCTGATGTATCCGCCGCATAAATACCGTTGGAACTCACGCTTCCCACGACGGTATTATTGATAATACAGTTATTGGTACCGGCTCCCCGCAGACATATGGCTGTACCTGTATTATGATGAATGACATTCCGGTAAACGAGATTATTGTCGGAATCCAGGACCTCTACGCCGTTTCCCTGATTCCCAAAAATATAATTCGTCAACAAGGAATTATTATCGCTGCTCTCCGAATTGATATAAATCCCGTACAGAAGATTGGAAAAGATACTGTTACATAAAAACTCATTGCTCCAGCAGGTACCGTTGACAACGACACCATACGACTGGTTCTGGAATACTCTGTTCCTTTTCATTTTCACACCGCTGCCGCTGGAGAACAAGCATCCATCCGAGGCATTATTATAAATGGAATTATCAAACAGATAGGGTTTAAGCGTTCCGCCCATGACATATATGCCCGTAACATTATTAAAGATCCGGTTGGACTGAATAAGTATATAGTGAGGGTCCTGAAGCTGTATGCCGTAATCCTGGTTCGCTCCCCAGATATCGTTATTCACAAAGAAATTGCTCTCAGAAGAATTGACCCAGTTGTAGATACCTCTTAAATCATTTGAATAAATATTATTCTCCCTGATCATATTCAACCGGGTGCCCGAAGTGAGGAACACTCCGTTCTGGTCGTTCATGTAAATTTCATTGGACCTTACGGTATTTCTGTCGCTCTGATTAATATAAACTCCTTCATCCTGATTAGCGCCATGGATCCTGTTATGCAGAAGCACTGTACCCCAGACATTCCCGTTGACAAGGACGACACCATAGGAAACATTGGAATAAATGTGATTGTTAAGGATATAATTATCGACGCTTGCATTGTCCAGCAGAATTCCCCCTACGCTGTTATTATGGATACTGTTGGACTTAATGGTATTATAACCGCCTCCGTTGATGAAGATACCGGTATATTCGTTGGAAAATACTTGATTCAATGAAAGAATATTGCTGCGGGCATTATTCAAAAGCAGGAATGCATTGGAATAATTCTGAATGGCCAGATTTTTAATGAGGATTCTTCCGGTATTTGTGAGCCTGAAGGCGAAGTTGGAGAGATGGCTGCCGTTCAGGACAGGAAGCTCATTGGACAGCTTTGTAATGACCATGAATCCCGGATTCTTATTGGAAGAAACAATTACTTTCTCCCGGTACACGCCCGGGAATACATAGGTCGTGGCTGATGAAACGCCCGGCATCATCGCGTTCGCTGCCCGCTGAATGGTGCGGAACGGCTGGCTGAAAGTTCCCGGATTGGCATCCAGGCCTGAATCATCGTCCACGTAGAAAGGCCCGGCATTGGAAGCAGGTCCGGACACAATGACCTTCGCCTCCCGCGAATACCAGCATTCATTGGTATAGATCGTACCGGGCATATCCATGGCCGTGACATAGAAATACTGGGTCCCGGCCGAAATGCCGGAAAGAACGATATTTGTGATATTAATATTATTCACCTGTGTCACAACATCCTGATAGGTCAGGTTGCTGAACCGGGTCGGATAACTGCTCTGATATATATTATACTTCGCAAAATCAGCACCGCTTGTCTTGGTCCAGGTAAGGGTCACGCTGTTCCCGCCGGGAACATATCCGGTCACCCAGGTAACACGCGGCAATGTATCCACATCCGCGCCGGCCATGATATCGAAGGGACCAAAGAGCCGGTACGGGATAAGGTCCGAAGGTGTATTGAAATTGGAGACCATTCCTGCGATCTGGGTATATTTTGTGGTCCCGAACCAGTTATTGGTGATCCTTACAGAGGAAGAAAACTGGAACGCGAAATGGGCATTACCGGCCATATTGTTTTTCTCCAGCATAGCCGCGCCGGCCGGATTCAGCCTGATACCGTTGGTATTACTGCTGATGGTATTAAGGAGGATACCGGAAGATGAATTCGTATAACGGATACCACACACTGAACGGGAAATGGTGTTGAATGTGACCAGTGTATTGGTCGATCCGGCCAGATACAGGCCTGTCTGGTCATGTCCTCTGATGCTGTTACCCAAGATCCTCGCCTCATCCGCCTGATCGATATAAACACCAAAGTCCTGGCTGCTCCCGAAAATAGTATTATTCGAGACAATGTTATTAACTGCGTTGTCCCCGCTGATGGAAAGGCCGTACATCCCGTTGGAACAGATCCGGTTCAGACTGATCTGGTTGTTCGATGAAGCACCCGACAGTATGATCCCGTTGGTTATGTTCTGAGCGATGATGTTCCCGGCAATCCAGTTCTTCGCGGAATCAAGGAAACGGAATCCGGTATCCTGGCCTTTCGCAATATTGCTCCGGATGCTGTTATGGTAAGCGCCGTTCGAGGTCACAACCAGGCCGTTCCCGCGATTATTAACAAAAGTATTCCCGTGAATCAGGTTATTGGTCCCGCTGGCATGGAACCGGATACCGGCCTTGTCATTGTCCATGATGAGGTTGGACCGTATGGTCCAGGACCACATGTAAGTATTGGTGACATTGATGCCGTAACACTGGCCCGGCCCGGAGATCCGGTTATACGTGATCGTGCCGCCCACGATCGAGTCAGGATGGAAATTGATACCGGCCACGGCATTGGAACAGAAAACATTCTGCGAGATCCAGTTCCAGGCGGCATACCCTTCAAAGGAAAGGCCATAACGGCTGTTCCCGATAATGCGGTTGGACCGGATGGTATTGTTCTCGCCTTCTATCAGGATGCCGTAATCCTGCGTGCTGCCCCAGATATGGTTCGTGTAAATACAGTTGGCACGGCCGCTCACGATATAGATGCCGGCATAATCATTGGAAAATATCTCGTTCTTCAGGAAATAATTGTAATGCGTATATCCGGGCTGATAAACACCGCTTATCTCATTCCCGTAGATACGGTTCCCTTTTATT
Source organism: bacterium (assembly GCA_028711675.1). GTDB lineage: Bacteria > Spirochaetota > JAHITG01 > JAHITG01 > JAHITG01 > JAQTRT01. The sequence continues at coordinate 9,967 of JAQTRT010000058.1, forward strand.
ATATTGTAATCGCTGTCCAGGTTGTAGATGCCGTAATCCTGGTCCCTTCCCCAGATACTGTTGGAAAGTATGGAATTAAATGCGTAATCAGTACCGCCGCCTGGCATGAAATCAAGCCTGATGCCGGCCGTACTGTTGGAATAGATTTGATTTCTGATGATCAGATTTGTCCAGGCCGCATTTTTCAGGAAAATACCGTTTGTGTAATCTTTGATCACGAAACCGCGGATGACGACCCTGGTCGTGTTAGTGATCCAGAAAGCGCTGTTGGAAAGAGACGCGCCGTTCAGGACAGGCGGTGTATTGGATAAGGCCGTAAAAACCATGTACCCCGGATTCTTGTTCGAATAGATAATGACACGTGTATCATAAGTACCAGGGAACACATAGGTAGTGGCTGAGGTGACGTTCACGCCCGGGATCATGCGGCTGGCGGCTCTCTGGATGGTCCGGAACGGAGCCGTGAACCGGCCGTCGTTCCCGTCATTACCGCTGTCGTCGTCCACATAGAAAGGCCCTTCGTACAGGACCGTAAAGGCCGATTCCTTCCAGCCCATGTCAGGAGCTGTGCCGCTGAACGTATCGGAAACACCGGGGATATTCGTGCCCGAATCCACAGCCGAACTCAGGGCTGAAACGATGGTACAGGAAGTGGATGTATCGAGCCGCGGGTCCTGGAAAGTATTATGGCTTCCCCAGATGAAATTGCCGCCGTTGGTCGGCCCGCCGTAATTGCCGTACGAGCAGTTATGATCCGCCAGAACAAGGCCCGAAGAGAAGTTTCGGATCCCGTAATCGTCCGCCGTATTGCCGTTGGACAGGACGATATTATTGAACATGGTGCCTGAAGACGTATTGTCCCACTGGATACCGTTGGACACCGAACTGAGGACAACGGTGTTGTTCACGAGACCGGTACCCAGGGCCGAACCCGTGACCCTGATGCCGTGGTAATTGTGACGGTAGATCAGGTTCCGGTTGATGTCGCTGTCATCGCCGTCAGACAGGGATATCCCCACACCCTGGTCCCTGATGATATTGGTCAGGATATAATTGTTGTCCGCCTGGTCATTGATGATATAGATACCGTACATGCTGTTTGACGCGATCACGTTATGGACGATGTAATTCCCGGCAGCCTGGCCGCCTCCGGGCATGGTGATGCCCTCATACAGGTTGTTGTGCAGGTGATTGTACCTGATCCGGTTGTTGTTCCCTGCGCCGGTGAGCATGATACCGGCATCCTGGTTCAGGCCGTGGATGTCGTTGCTGTACACCGTATTGCCCCACGATATGAGCACAATCCCGTTATTCTCATTAGAAAAGATATCGTTCCCTTTGACCAGGTTGGCTGAAGCGCTGCCGTCCAGAATAATGCCGTTGGTCTGGCCGTGGTGGATCCTGTTGAACCGGACCTCGTTCCCGTCGCCGTCCATGATCCGGATCCCGTGGGCCTGGCCTGATCCCCAGACATGGTTGGTCAGGATATAATTGCCGTCCGCACTGTCCGAATCCAGGTTGATCCCGTACCGGATGTTCGAGTAAATAACGTTCTTGAGAATGTAATTGTTGCCGCCTCCGTATATATTGATCCCGATGTTGAACCGGGTGATGGTGTTCGACTCCGCGAAATTATTGGGCGAATCGCCGAATACGATGCCTTCTCCTATCCCGCGGCCTGACATATAATTGGTCTCGATCCTGTTGAACTGAGCACCGCCGGTATCGATCTGAACGCCGATGGCATTGGAAATGAAATCGTTCTGCGAAATGCGGTTGTTCTCGGGATTGCCGTTCAGGTATATGCCCGCCGTCTGATTGACGAACCTGTTGAACCTGATGAAATTCCATGTGGCGCCCATGAGATAGATACCGTCGCCCAGCACAGCTCCCAGGAACGCATTGGAAAGGATGGACTGATTGGCGCTGGCCACGTACAGGCCGGCGATGTTATTGGAATAGATGCTGTTCCTGACGACTTCCGAATAATCGGCGCCTGTGAACAGTTCGATCCCCCTGGTGTTCTGCTGGCGGATACAATTGGACCGGATCACGGTCCTGTCCGCATAGATGACGTTGATCCCCCTGTTCTGATTGGTCCCGTAAAAGCGGTTGAGCTTGATGTAATTCTGGTTCGCGTAATCCGAATTGATATAGATCCCGTTCTGGTCATTGGAGTACAGGGTGTTATTCCAGATCATGTTATTGCTGGAAACACCTGTAATGAGGAGACCGCTTTCCGTATAGGCTTTGATCACAAAACTGCCGATCAGGCAGAAACTGGCATTGGTGAGCTTAATGCCGCAGTTGGTGGTGCCGCTTCCGTCAAGGATCGGTCTGGTATTGGAGAGCCGCGTAAAGACCATATAGCCCGGGTTCTTGTTCGAGGAGACCGTCACTCTCTCCGTATAGGTGCCGGGGAACACATAGGTCGTGGCCGAGACCACGCCGGGCATCATGGCATTGGCCGCCCGCTGGATGGTCCGGAAGGGCGATGTGAACCTGCCGTCGTTCCCGTCATTCCCGCTGTCATCGTCCACATAGAAAGGACCCTGGTTGACCATGGAGAAAGGCGATTCCAGCCATCCCATGTCCGGCCCCATGCCCGTGTAAATATCGGAGATACCGGGAAGATTGGTTGCGGTATCAACAGCCGGGCTCAGAGCTGAGGTGATGCCGAACGAGGATGTGGTATCCAACATCGGATCGCTGAACGCGTTCCCGTTCCCCCAGATGATGCCGCCGTTGGTTTGACCGGCCGAGTTCCCGTAGAGGTCGTTGAGCGCGGCATAGACCAGGACGGTCGAGCTCTGATCTATCTCGTAATCACCGGCCCCGGTGCCGTTCGAGAGGATGATATTATTATACATCGTACCGCTGGAAACGCCGCTCCAGAGGATACCGTCCTCTCCCCCGCTGCCGAACACTGTGTTATTGGCGATAAGCATGTTACTGGCCGTGGTATCGACGGTTATACCATACTCCTGGTTATCCAGGATCAGATTCCTGTATACCTTTGTATATTTGGCTGCAGCGATATAAATACCGTAATCCTGGATTGAACCGCCGATCCTGTTCGAGGCTATGACCGTACCCACG
>JAQTRT010000059.1 GCA_028711675.1 bacterium
ATGTTGTCAAGCTCGATCCCGGTGGTTATATACTAACCGATGAGAACATGCAAACTTCCGTAGAAGGCATCTATGCCGGCGGCGACTGCAGGCAGAAGAGCCTGAGGCAGGTGGTTACAGCCTGCGGAGACGGCGCTGTATCCGCCTTTTCGGCCCGGCATTACGTGGATAAGCTGAAAGGCACGGAGTACAAATAAAAACGTTCTTGGTTACTGATTCTTAGTTCTTTGTTAGTCGCCTATGAGTACTTGTACAAAGTAAATTTTCTTGATCTTAGACAAGGTCTCGTCCAAAGGACTAATAACCAATAAACCAGGTTTCTATATTCAGCCTGCATGGATACAGGCCAGGGACGAGGAAACAAGGAATAATCCTTATCCCTATTATTCTTGAGCGAATAAATATTAAAGGAGTTTTAAATGATAGAAGCGAATGATACGACTTTTCAAAAAGAAGTACTGGAAAAGTCAAAGGAAGTACCTGTTCTGGTCGATTTCTGGGCGTCCTGGTGCATGCCCTGCCGCATGCTGGCTCCTATACTGGAAAAAGCAGAGAAGGAACATGCGGGAAAATTCATTTTAGCCAAAGTCAATACGGACGAGAGCCAGGAAATCTCCTCACGCTACGGAATCATGTCCATTCCCAGCGTTAAACTGTTCAAGGGAGGCGAAATGGTCGACGAGTTCGTGGGAGTGGTCCCCGAACAGGTCCTGAAAACCTTCCTGAGCAAACATATTTCCTGAAGCAGGACCTCACTCCTCCTGCAGCACGGTATGGATCCTTTCAAAACGAAGGCCGGTAAAAAATCCGCTGTCACTATTCTTCTGCCAGACGACCACAGACTTGGCTACGAACTTATGGGGGTTATAAGGAAGAAAGAACTGCATATCCGTGATCTGGCCGACCTGCATGGAATGCTGCAGAAGGACCTGGATACCGCCCAGGCTCACATCTACGGGCTTGATGATCTTCGAACCATCCGAGATGACGCTGGAATCTATTCTTAGTCTCTCGAATTGTCTCCTTTCTTTCATGGTTATCCGCCTCCTTGGTAAAAAATCCCCCGGTCTCACCCCGATACAATCTATTTATTTATAATTTTAAAATCAACTTTTTTTTATGATCCTGTTTCTCCGTCCTTATTCCCGGCAGCCAGGCGCAGCTGACCGCAGGCTGCTTTGATATCGTCGCCCCTTCTTTTTCGCAGTGTGACAAAGATCTTCCGGCTCAACAGGTAACGGTAGAACAGGTCAATGCTTATCTCATCCGGGGCAGAGAGGCCGCAGTGTTCCACAGGATTGTACGGGATAAGGTTCACCTTATAATCCAGCCCTCTCAAAAGCTCGATCATCTTTGCGGCGGTGTCCGTGTCATCATTTATACCTTTAAACAGGATATATTCGAAGGTGATCTGCCGGCCTCTCTTTTCCTGGTATTCTTTCAGCGCACTGATCAGTTCCGGCAGCGGATGGGACGCGTTCACGGGCATATATTTTGATCTCATGCCGCTATCCGGGAAATGGAGCGAGACAGAGAGCCTTACCTGGAGCTCCAGTTCCGAAAACCGCCTGATGCCTTCGATGATCCCGGCCGTGGAGAGAGTGATCTTCCTGGCGCCGATATTAACGGGATGGTCAGCATTGATGATGCGTATGGCCTTGATCACATTGTCATAGTTCAGGAGCGGCTCGCCAATACCCATAAAAACGATGTTGGAGACAGAGAAGCCGGCCTTAATGATATACATAACCTGTTCGACGATCTCATGGACAGCCAGGTTCCGTACCAGGCCTTTCAACCCGCTCGCGCAGAAACTGCATTTCAGGCTGCAGCCGACCTGTGTGGAGACGCAGAGAGTGAACTGGCCCCTGGAATTGGGAAGAGCCACGGTTTCTATATGCTGCCTGTCTTCCAGACGGAAAAGGAACTTCGTGGTCTCATCCCGGGATGATCGTTCAGTCCTTTCCGGATGCAGGGAGAAGAACAAGTATTTCAGCTTCAACTGCTCCTTGATCTCAGCAGGGAGGGTGGATATCTGGTCAAACTCCAGGGCTTTGCTCCTGTACAATCCGTCAATGACCTGAGAGACCCTGAACCTGGACCAGTTCTCCTGCTGCAGCAAAGGGAACAATTCCTCATAAAGAAGATCATACAAATAGATCATTCCCATAATATAATGAATGGATTAATGAAATCAAGGGGGACGGTGCTTGACATTTTGACATTTGCCTAAGGATGCCAAGAAGCTTGGTTTGAATGAATCCTAATGTTATAATAAGTAAATGTCAAAATGTCAAGCACCGTCCCCCTTGACCCCTTGACAAACGAATAAAAATGAATAGATTATCTTTAGTATGGACAAACCGAAAATGAAATTCCCGCTCCGTTCTAAAACCGTCATCCTGATCTCAGTCCTTCTTCTGGTCCTGTTCTCGCTCTCCCGGTACCTCGTCATGAAACAGGAGAAGGATTTTCTCACGCGAAGCCTTATCACCAAAGGAAAAGCCTTGATCGATAATTTTACCCTGTACTGCCAGAACGCCTTTCTCACGGGCGACGAACTGAACATCGAGGATTACGTGGAAGTCCTGCTGAAAGACAGGGAAATAAAAAAAATCTATATTGTCTTGAAGAACAACACTTATTTTCTGAACACGGACCATTCCCTGCTGGGCCAGAAGTATATCCCGCCGGAACACCTGATCTCCCGGCCTGAAGACTCCTACCACACTTTCAGGGAGAACGGGACGCTCCAGTACCAGTTCTACAAACCTGTCCATCAGATCACGTCCAAAGGCCGCAGGATATACATGGGAACGGCATATGTGGAACTCTCCACCCAGGGCATCAGCCGCAGGCTGAACAGGATCATGTTCAGGCTGATGATCATCTTCCTCTCCCTTTTCATCCTGGGGATCATCGGCGCCATCTTCCTTTCCGGGCTCCTGGTCAATCCGATACAAAAGCTCATCAGGGGAGTGAATATCATCGGTAACGGTAACCTGAGATACAAGATATCGCTCCCTACGCGCGATGAAATAGAAGACCTGGCCCGGGAATTCAATAAAATGACGAAGAAGCTGCTGCTGTACCAGAATAAAGTGGTCAGGCAGAAAGTGGTACACCAGGAACTGCTCATCGCCAAGGGGATCCTTTCCCAGATCATTCCCTCCCAGCTGGCAAACGTAGCCGGCCACAGGATCTTCCATTTTTACCGGCCCTCCCATTTTATCAGCGGCGACTATTTCAATCTCCTTAAAGTGAACAATTCGGAATACCTGTTCATTATAGCGGATGTTTCGGGCAAAGGCATTCCCGCCGCCCTGCTCATGGCCATCCTCCATACCGTGATCATGACCCTGGAACAATATTACAATGCGCCCATCGAACTAATGAAGCATATCAACCTCATTATCTCCCGGCTTCTGAAAAAAGGGGATTTCATCACAGCCCAACTCGGTCTTCTCGATATCCGGAAGGAGCAGATCCAGATCATCTCAGCCGGCCATGAATACCCGCTGTATATCAATTTCAGCCGCCGGAACATCCAGTATATCAAACCAGCCGGCATCCCCATCGGCCTTTTCGAACACAACATCTTCGAATCCAGGCTCCTTCCCGTCACGCACAGGCTGGAGAAGAACAGCCTCCTCCTTTTCTTTACGGACGGCCTCAGAAACATCAAACGTCTCCCCTTTAACAATAAAAAGCTGATCGATTTTATTACATCCCTGCTTGACCTTTCGAATAATTATAATATATTTGAGAATCTGCTGATCAAGAAGGTCAGATTGAAGAATTACCGGGACGATCTGACACTCCTGGGCATTATCAAGGATTGAATTATGACAATAAAACTCATAAAAAAAGAGGACACGACCACGATCCAGTTCAAGGACCTGAAAAGCCGGCAGCTTGACCTGACCAACATCAAGACCATCCAGAACAAGGTCAAAGGAATAACTTCCAGGAACATCCTCCTTGATTTCCATAACGTGGATTATATCGACTCCTCCATCATCGGGTTCATCGTGGAAACGTTCAACATTTTCCGGAACAACGGAGGCCAGTTCAAGATCATCCGGGTCAACAAGAACATCTTTGAGATACTGGAGATGACCAATCTCACTAAATTCCTGGAGATCGAACGGACCTGATATGCATAAAGTTCTGAAGAATCAGCCCCTTGCGGAAAAGATATTCAGGATGGAGGTCGAGGCTCCCCTCATCCCCCCTAACTACCGGCCCGGCCAGTTCATCATCATCATGGCGGACAGCCGGAGCGAACGCATTCCCCTCACCATCGTCGAGACAAAAGGGAACGCCGTTATCCTGATCTACCAGGTAGTGGGCCGTTCCACGGAAAAATTATCCTCCCTGAAGGCAGGGGATCCGGTTTATGGCATTGTCGGGCCTCTGGGCCATGCTTCGGAGATAAAAAAGTTCGGGAAGGTCGTCTGCATCGGCGGCGGTGTGGGTACGGCTGTCATCTACCCCGAGATCAGGGCCTTGAAAGACGCGGGCAATCATATCACATCCATCATCGGCAGCCGGTCCGGGGACCTGCTCATTTTAAAAAAGGAGATCGCCGGGATATCGGATGAACTGTTCCTGACCACGGATGACGGTTCGCAGGGCGAAAAAGGGCTCGTGACCATGCCTCTGGAAAAAATCTTGATCAAGGAAAAGACCGACCTGGTCATTGCCATCGGCCCTGTCATCATGATGAAAGCCGTTTCCGGATTAACAAAACGATACAGCGTGAAGACCATCGTGAGCCTGAATCCCATCATGGTGGACGGTACGGGTATGTGCGGCGCCTGCCGCGTGATCGTGGATAACCAGACAAAGTTCGCCTGCGTGGACGGTCCGGAATTCGACGCCCACCTGGTCGATTTCGACAACCTTCTCCTCCGCAGCAGACAGTATCAAAAACAGGAAAAGGAAGCGCATCCATGCCGGAAAATAAATTAAAAAAAATACCTGTCAGGGAACAGCCTCCTCAGGAAAGGATAAAAAACTTTTCCGAGGTTTGCCTGGGCTACAATGAAGATGAAGCTATTGCCGAATCCAAACGATGTATCCAGTGCGGCCTCTGCATCAAAGGCTGTCCCGTCGGCATCGACATCCCAAAATTCATACGTGAGATCAGAGAAAAAAATTATGACGGGTCAATCAAGACGCTGAAATCATTTAATTCCCTCCCGGCTGTCTGCGGGCGGGTCTGCCCCCAGGAGGAACAGTGCCAGCTCCCCTGCCCCCTCGGTAAAAAAGGCGATGCCATCCAGATCGGAAAACTTGAACGTTTCAGCGCCGATCAGGAAAGAAGCCCGGGCCGTAACAACGTCCCGGACATTATAAAGAATAATATTAAAACAGCTGTCATCGGTTCAGGGCCTGCCGGTCTCACCTGCGCGGGTGAACTGGCCAGGATGGGATATTCCGTGACCTTATTCGAGTCCCTTCATAAGCTGGGCGGTGTCCTGCGTTACGGCATCCCGGAATTCCGGCTGCCTGATGCGATCCTGGATTTTGAAATAGATTATATTAAAAATCTGGGGACGGAGATCATGACCAATGTGCTGGTGGGCAAGACCATCACCGTCGAGCAGCTGTTCCGGCAGGGATACAAAGCCATATTCATCGGGACCGGCGCAGGTCTTCCCTCTTTCCTGAACGCAGCCGGTGAGAACCTGAATAACATTTTCTCGGCCAATGAGTTCCTGACACGCAGCAACCTCATGCAGGCCTATGGTTCATCACGGATATCCGATACGCCTATCATTGCCGAAGAACCGGTGGCTGTCATAGGCGGAGGAAATGTGGCTATGGACTCGGCCAGGACAGCCAGAAGGCTGGGGGCCGGGGAAGTGAACCTGGTCTACCGCCGGACCGAAAAAGAGATGCCGGCCAGGGAAGAAGAGATAGAACATGCCAGGGAAGAAGGCGTCCGGCTGGTGCCTCTTACCCTGCCTGTCGGTTTCATCGGCGACTCACAGGGCAAGGTCAGAGAGATGAAGTGCATCCGCATGCAGCTCAGTGAACCGGACAGCAGCGGACGCGCCTCGGTTATCCCTGTCCCCGATTCGGATTTCACCATGCCTGTCCGGACCGTGATCGTGGCTATCGGCCAGAGGCCGAACCCGCTTCTGGTCCGTTCTCTGGCCGGACTGAAACTGGGGAAACACGGTACCATTGAAACTGATGAGAATATGATGAGTTCTGTGCCGGGTATCTTTGCCGGCGGTGATATCGTCACAGGCGCTGCCACCGTTATCCTGGCCATGGGCATGGCTAAAAAAGCCGCACTCGGTATGGACCGGTATATCCGGTCACTCTCCTCATAGACCGGGACAATCATTATGGAAATAAAATATCTCCCTTACGAAGACCGCTTTTTCGAGGATATCCGGAGGATCACGCTCACGTCCTTTGAGCTTACCGCTTTCGGGACAGACGGCCGCATTCCCAGGGAAAAAGCCCTGGAGATCGCATGGGAGGCCTGGTGCAGGCCTGTCCTTGTCTCGGACAAAAAAAAATACTGCGTCATGGCCTGCACACCGCGTAAAGCCGTGGGATTCATCATCTACGGCGCCAATGCCGAGTTCAGCAGACTGCTGGACATCAAGATCGGGAGCATCATCCTGATGGCAGTTGAAAAAAAATACAGGGGCCGGTACAGGATCGCCCGCCATCTGCTGGAATACGTGTTCAACATCTACAAAAACAATAAAGTGAACCTCATCACCGTGGGAACGGACCAGGACAACCTGCCGGCTGTGATGAGCTATATCCATTCCGGTTTCGAACCGGTCCTGAACTGGTCTACGTTCCGTTATTATTTCAAGGAAGACCGGGAATACGAAGACACGGACGGCACACTGGTCAAGACGGAAAAGGCCGATATCAGGTTTCAATCCCTCCCCAGCCGGCCTGTCCCTTACCTGTGCGATAATAAACTGACCAGGCAGCAGAAAAACGCTCTTTTAAGATACATCATTAAGAAAATAAAACTGGAGATCAACGGAGGCAGGCTGGAATATTATCATATCAGAAAGGATTCCCAGACAGCAGGTTATCTGACCCTGATGAGGGATAAGGCTATATCCGAAGTCCTCAGGAAAAGCTTTTATCGCATTAACGATCTGGTCTTTCCAGGCCGGGATGAGGATATGAACAGCAGGCTCCTGTGTTCCTCCCTTTCTGCATTAAAAAAGCTCCACCCGTCCATGGATTCCCTGGAAATATTCATCCGTTCGAACGACTGGCCCATGATCCATATCCTCAACCACAGCGGCTTCACGCTGGTCCACAATGCCATGAACCTCCACTGCCACCTGCCGATGCTCTAGATGCATTACGTACATCTGATCAGTAAAGTTAACAACACGCGAAGTACATTTCGGTACCTCCTGAAAAAAAAATTGACTTTAAAAAAAATTACTGTATACTTTATTTATATCATACTGCAATAACGGAGGGCAAAAAATGGCACAGGACAAAAAGAACGAGGTATATCTTAAAATCGCTGAAAAAGCGTATTCCTATTATGTAGCCAGGGGCTTCAAACACGGAAAACACATGGATGACTGGCTGAGGGCGGAAAAAGAGCTTATGGCTGAAGAAGCCAGGAAGAAAATGCCGAAGAAAGGCAGATAATCCCTTCTTTCATACTTAGCGGGCAAAGACAAGGTATCCTGTATGGCCGACCATGATATCTTCCGGCCGTAAACGATCAGGATTGGCTTTATATTTCCTTAACATGATCTCAATGATCTCGATATCCTTGAAATACCTTTCCAGTACCCTGATAGCAAGGGAAATCTGATTGGTAGTGGGCATGATCATGCCCAGGGGTGCGCCGGGCTTCAGAATGCTCTTCATCAGCGGCAGATACTGGCATGAATCCCTGAAATCAAGGAAAGCCGCGTCGAAATCCTTCTCTTCGATCCCCTGGCCGATCTCCTGCCTGAACATCTTCACGTTCTGGAACTGACCGAACATTTCGATGTTCTTTTTCGCGTTCAAATGGAACTCCTCTTCTTTTTCATAGGTATAGAGCATACCGTCCGGGCCGATGGCCCTGAGGAAGAAAAGGCTTAAGGCCCCGTTGCCTGTGCCGCACTCGAACACCTTGCTGCCGTTCTTTAAATTTAACTTGGTCACGATATATCCGGCTTCCTTGGGATAGATCACCTGGGTTTTCCTTTTCAGGCCGTGCAGGATGATGTCGTTCAGGTCCGGTCTGTAAATGAAGTACGACTCAAACGCGCTTCCGTACTCCAGCCCCACCAGGTCTTTCAATAGAATATTGCCGACATGGGTGGAAAAGGACTTGCCGGATTCCACGCGCGTGATGTACCTTTTCCTGGGCGTGTGGATCAGTATGATGTCGTTCTCTTTGATCTTGTTCATTCGTTGTTCCTTTTTACTTTATTCTACTGATGAAAGACATTAAAACACACTAAGGGTCGATAAATCCCGGGACGACTCAGTCTAAGAGTTTAAAGGTCTAATAGTCTAAAAGTAATATGGGAAAGATATATTATTTATAAAAGTTGTCAAGGCTTTAAAGGCAGGGATTTCTCACTTTTCCGCTTTTAAAATTTTCCCTTGTTTCATGATATCGTGGCAGGTTCTTATCCTTCTTTCCTGATCCCTGATTCCTGCCGGCTGATCCCTTTTTCATTCCCCGAACAACTCCTGTTCGAGGTTCTTATCCTTTCCCGGCGTGCTCTCCTTTATTTTTTCTTTCTCCTCTGCCTTTTTTTCAGGAAGGGTATAGGGTTGGGACCCGGGTCCGGGTTTGGTCTCTCCGTCTGCCATCACCTGCCTGATCTCCTCCATCTCATTGTTCCGGCCATAGAACGCATTAAAGTCTTTCAGGGCCATCATGAACCATGTCGTGGAGGAAATACAGATGGGTTTGTCCGGCATGGTCCAGCCTCCATAGGGGGGCGTACCGGGATTGGAAGCATACGGCAGGCCCGTCGAATCATCATAACGCTCGCTCCGGACAACGGCTTTTTTCAGCTCTTCCAGATAATACCGGGCTTCCTCTTTCCTGTCAAAAAGGTCAAAGGCCAGTACCATCTGGCCTGTTCCTTCGAACCAGACCGCGTCTTTGTCCGGAAAAGGGGAACGGCTGTATGTACCGCCGAAATCAAATCCTGCCACTTCCTTCTCATTGGGTTTGTAAAATTGCTTGTTCCCCGCGTAATTGATCGCGAAATCAAGCACAGAAGAATATTTCCTGTCAGCCAGGCTCATAACGGTCCAGGAAGAGACATCCGTGGCATAATTAGGATCATCATGGCCGTTATAGAACCGGCCCTGTTCTTTATTCCACATTTCACTCTCCAGCCATTTCCGGATGCCGGCGGCTGCTTCCTTGTATCGCCTGTCGCGGGTGAGAAGATATAAGCCCTGGAATGCAGCGTACGCGTCCAGGTTATGCTCGGTGGACATCCAGATGTAAGGGCTCTTATATTCATTGATCCCGCCCCAGAGACCGTGGTTGTAGCTGTTCCGGAATTCCAGCATCCAGTCTGCCACAGCCCCGGCCATATCCAGGTATGACTTGTCTCCTGTCCTGACCGTATAATAGTTCAGGGAAAGGAGGAGCCAGGCATTCGGGCCGATGGCCCTGGAATTATTCCCGATACGGCCGTTGATCTTGTACATATCGGGAAATCCGTTGAATTTTCCGGATGAGGAGATCTCTTTTTTCCATTCTTTTTTATAGAAATCAAACACTTTACAGGCCAGGCCCTGTTCATTGTTCAGGATATAGACAATGGCAGCCAGACTGTCATCATAAGTATAGGAGACTTCGCCGCTCTCATAACTTTCCACAAGGCCATTGCTTTTCTGCTGCTGGTTCTTCAGCCAGTTCAGACAGGACTGTTCGATGGGGAGCAGGGAATTGAAATTCACGACCTTCCGGATCTCTTCGGTTGTGTAGGTGAATATCCGTTTCTGCTGCCTGTCCAGATAATAATCCTGCTGGCCTGCAAGCCAGGATGGGAGGACCATCATTAAAATGAAAAAAGCTTTCCTCATTTCATAACTCCTGCTTTTAAAAACAAATATTAAAAAGGCGATGCATTTCCCTTTTCCTGGCTGATGGATCATGATTGTTCAGTTTTCCGGTTTGGAGTCGCGTAACTTTAACAGGATGTTAAAGTAGCGACTCCCCTCGCAGGCCTGCATGGATGCAGGCCGAGAATGAGGAAAAACGAACAATCATGATCCATATTTTTATTTCATAAAGCCTATGTCATCCAGATAGAACTCGATATTCTGCTGGGTCTCGATATCCTCGTTCAGACTGATAACGAACTTGGTCACCCGTTCCAGGTCAATACCTGAAAAATCATCCAGCTTCACTTTAACCAGCTGCCATTTGGCCGGCTTCCGGATGACTGTGACCGGGACCTTGATGCTCTGGCCCTGGGGAGTCGTAATATCGCCCAGTTCCACATAAAACCTGGTCCAGTCCTGCATAACCTTGATATAAAAACCGATATACGCATAATCCGAAACATCCCTTTTCTGCGGAGCGGGATTACCGTCCTTATCCGTTTCCGTATCAGGCCCCAGCGTGCAGGCCAGCCAGGAATAACCTTTCAGTTCCTGTGAGTGGGATATCTTCATCCTGAGGCTTTTCAGCCCGTTATAGAACTCGGAAGCCGTGACCTGGTTCGAGATACTGTCCTGGTTCGAGGAGCCGATACCGGTCCAGCCGTCCAGATCATTGGGATTGTAATTATCCTCAAAGGAATGGATAAGGCTGGACGGGATGACATTGCCTTTCTCGCCCTTGTCGAATTTATTCTGGAGGGGCGAGGGTGTTTCCCCGCACTGAGAAAAAATTATCAGTATCAGGATAAAAAATGCCTTTTTCACCTTGCTTTACCTCCACGCTGTCTGCAGCCGGTAATACACCGGCCTGGGCGTTACGGTATCCGGGCCTGAACTGTTCTTGGAAACAGCCATGATACCGTACCATTCCTCGTTGGAAAAATTATCCGGCTGGTCCGAACGGGGCCCTCCGCCTCCTGTATCATGGGAAGAGGAATTCCCGGCTTTCCACCACTCATCGCTATACGCCATGATGCTTCCTCCCACACATACACCGGAAGGATTGGCCTTGATACTGTGCCATAAACGGACCATATTGGTTGCCTGTGTGCTCTCATCAGGCCCTACACCGTTATTATACGCATCAATGCCGAATTCAGTGATGAGCAGGGGTTTGGCGCTCTTTCCTGCAAAACTGCTGAAACTGGCGGTAAAATCTGCGGGATACGGCTGGGGATAAAGGTTCAAGCCCCAGATATCAAGATAGATCATGGAAGCATCATCAGCCGCACGATTAAGATTCCCGATATCTCCATCGGCCAGACTGCCGTTGTCTGCCAGAGCTGTTGTGGTAGGATGGAAATCCCTTCCTTCGGCTTCATGCGCTGCCTTAGCCATATCATTGATGAACTGGTACAGTTTCGTCCTTTCCGAATCTAAAATGCTGAAACCATTATTATCATCATTCCCGATACACCAGAGCAGCACAGCCCGGTGGTCCTTATAGGTATTCACGTAACTTTTAAATTCACTGATCTTGGTCTGCCTGTACGTGCTGTTGCTGATGGCTGAATTGGGGTCATAAGAAAAACCCATGATCACATAGATGGGCGAATCCCCGTTATTATAACAAGAATCAAGAAATGCCGTTGAAGTGACCTTGGCCCATGTGCGTATCGTGTTGCATCCCATCTGCCTTAAGAGCGGGATATCCCTTGTATAAACGGAAGAATCCTTGAAATAATCATAACTGCCTACGCCGTAACCTATGGGTGTGGGCGCGTACCCTACTCCCCTGACAACGAATTTTTCATCGTTCACGTACAGGTCCCTTGTGTGCACCTCCACCTTTGTTTTTTCAATAGTATAGATAAGCGTGACAGGGTCCACCGGGTTCTTTCCGCATGAGGTCAGAACAAACACAATAAGTATAAAAATAATTGATCTAATGGTCACCGGCATAGAAAAAGTATCTCCTATCAATTTTATCATATCAACAGATGTTTCTCTTTTTCTCATTCTCGGGCATCATCCATGGCGCCCTCCGGGGGTTCCGCCGGTTTTAGCCTCCTGCTAAAACCACGGTTCCACAAACCGAAAAAGAGAAACACATGTTGATATGATACACTTCCATAATCCGATCTTTAAAACTTGATCCGATAGATCAAACTCACTTCGTTCATCCGTTCCTTCAGCATATCCCGTCTCTGGAAAGCGTCCATGTACTTCTCGTACGCGTCGTCGAACCTGCCGTCAATGTAAATATACTGGTAAACCAGTTCGATGGAGGAGGTACCGATGAACTTAACCAGCCGCAGCCCCAGATAATAATCCCAGGGGATCCCGATGTCGCGGTTGTAATCGTACGGATTGGTCTTGTACGGCCACCGTTCATCGAAGGAGCCGAACTCCGGTATCTCCCAATCATCTTTCAGGAGCATGGCGCCGATGAGGAAATCGTTCTCTTTCCTCATCTCGATATAGGACGCATAATTCTCGGTCCAGGGCACCATGGCCACGTACGTGGGCCAGCGGGCCTGTTTAAGGCCTGTATTAAAATAAAAAATGATCTTATACGGGGCCAGGATATTGGAGATCAGTTTGGTCGTAAAGCTGTGAAGCTTGCACGGGTAAAGTCCCTTGTCGCTGCCGTAGATGATGTATCTGTCCTCGTCCCAGTTGAAATAAACCGGGTTATCGGTATAACCGGGATAATCAGTATATTTATATTCGCATCTCACTGCCAGAGGCGCGTCTTCCATGAAATTAGCGTTCCAGTGCTCCAGGGACGTGGCACGTGTGGGATCAAAGGCCGCGGAAACAGTATAGATCCTGGCCTGGCGGTTATATTCTCCGACCAGCGGCGCGGTGAGAAGGTTATTGAAAAGGGGGCCGTAAACTGGTTTTCGTTCGTCGTATTTCGCGGAAACGCTCAAACCGCGCCGAGGGAACCCCTTAGCCTCTGCCGG
>JAQTRT010000060.1 GCA_028711675.1 bacterium
AATAAAGAGGGGGAGCAGAATGGAGATGGACATGGTGAACCACATCATGGTCTTATGGAAAATGGTCTCGATCTCCAGGAGCTTATACTTGATGATGGCATAAGCCAGAAAGCCGATCCAGACCGCGGTGAAGAGCATTATGGAATCATAGATCAGGTCCTTGGCCAGGAGGTCGCGGATGAACATGGGGATAAAAGTGCCGAAGAAAATGACGCCCAATCCGTAGATCACTGTGCCGTAAATAAAATAAGAGAGCTGTTTCCGCTTGTAGCCGTAGGTTGTGCTGAAATACTTCTTTAAGATAAAAATACCGACAGCGATCTCCAGGAAGATGATGATGCGTCCTATGTCGTTCAGCAGCGTGGTCTCAACGACCGGGACACCCCGGATAACGATGAAACGAACAAAGACCTTGTCCGTGGCCAGGGCCAGGATAAAAACGGAGAATACCGGTACATAACTGATGATGTATTTCTTAAGCCGGCCGTACTGCGACCAGGCCAGGTCCATGACCAGCACAAGGAAGGAAGAACTGAGGAATCCGCCTATCCAGCTCAGCCGGGCAAAGGTGAGGGCCAGTGTTTCATGGCCAAGGGAGAAATAAATGTTATACAGGGCTGACGTTACCACGAACAGGAAGGAGAATAAAGCGCTCAGGAAAATATCAAAGCTGACATGGTCGAAATGTCCTTTTTTCTTTACGAGGATGAAGAGCACAAAGAACAGGTTCACCAGCCCCAGGAGGGAGAGGAATATGATCCGGAATAAAAGGTAATTCATTTTTTTGGCGTGTTATGGAGTATAATGTAAATAAAAAAAATTGATTGTCAATGCTTTTATATCTCTGTTCCCCCCGCTTTTTAAAAAAAAGTAGACAATAGAAATGAAAAAGGTATAGTATAATAGAATTCGAAAAGATGAAATAAAGGATCCGTTTTTTTCTTTTTTCCAAATAATGTGAAATAAATCACAAATTCACTTGCATAAAAGAGGTGATGAAATGGGTGATAGCGTTACCATCAGGATCAACGGGATCACAAAGGAAGTCCAAAAAGGCGTCAGTATCCTGTCTGCGGCCAGGGAGAACGGAATCAAGATACCCACGCTCTGCTTCCATGAAGATATGCACGGACTGGGGAACTGCGGTATCTGCGTTGTAGAGATCAAAGGAAAGCGGGACCTGGTCCGGGCCTGCATCACGCCCGTGGAACAGAACATGGAGATCATCACACATTCCAACCGGATCAACCAGGCCAGGCGTTCCATCCTTTCCCTCATCCTGGCCAATCATCCCAATGACTGCCTTCACTGCGTGAAGAACGGCAAATGCGATTTACAGGACTTGGCCCATTACTTTAATATCAAGGAAGCCATGTACGAGAGTATCCAGGTGCCAAGGCCGGTCGATAATTCATTCTACGTGATCCGGGATACGAATAAATGCATTCTTTGCCGGCGGTGCCTGGTGGCCTGCCAGGAGATACAGACCGTTTATGCCATAGAATCGATAGACCGGGGATTCGAGACCCATATCTCCACGGGTTCGGGAAAGATGAACCGTTCGGTCTGTACGGTCTGCGGCCAGTGCATCTCGGTCTGCCCCGTAGCCGCCCTTTATGAGAAACAGGACAGTAATTCCGTATGGGAGATACTGAAATCAAAGGACCGTGTGGTGATCGTCCAGGAAGCACCGGCGGTCAGGGTTTCCCTGGCGGAAGAATTCAATCTCCCGGCCGGAACCAACCTGGCGAGGAAGATGTATTCTGCTTTAAAGATGCTTGGTTTTGATCATGTGTTCGATACCAATTTCAGTGCGGACCTGACCATCATGGAAGAAGGGAGCGAACTGATCCAACGCGTGAAAAAAAAGGAGCCGCTGCCCCTTATCACGTCCTGTTCCCCGGGCTGGATCAATTTTATGGAGATCTATTTCCCGGATCTGCTGGAGAACGTCTCGTCCTGCAAGTCCCCCCAGCAGATGTTCGGCAGCCTGGCCAAGACTTATTTTGCCAGGGAATATAAGATCGATCCGGCCAGGATCGTCACGGTCTCCATCATGCCCTGTACGGCTAAAAAATTCGAGGCGGACAGGCCTGAGATGAATTCGTCCGGGTTTAAGGATGTGGATTATGTCCTGACCACAAGGGAGTTCGTTTCTATGCTGAAGGAAGCGGGTATCGATCTGCCGGCCCTTCCGGATACCAGCGCCGATGAGTTCATGGGCGCCTATACCGGGGCTGCGACCATCTTCGGCGCCACAGGAGGAGTGGCTGAAGCAGCGCTCCGGACAGCCTATCTCCTGATCAGCGGCAAGGAACTGGAGCAGTGCGATATTCAGGAGTGCAGGGGGATGGAAGGGATCAAGGCCTTTGAAGTGAAAGCCGGCGACCTTACGGTCCGCTGCGCTGTGGCGCATGGCCTGGGGAATGCCCGGAAACTGCTGGATGAAGTGTCGGAAGCCAAGAAGAAAGGAGAAGTGCCTTATCATTTCATCGAGATCATGTCCTGCCCGGGAGGATGCGTGGGAGGCGGCGGCCAGCCCTTCGGCTCAACGCTGAAACGGAGGCTGGAGCGGGCCAAAGGCCTGTACGCAGAGGATAAAGGCATGCCTTTAAGAAAGTCCCATGAGAATCCCATGATCAGGAAGATCTATGACAATTTCCTGAAAGAACCGCTATCGGAAAAATCACACCATCTGCTGCATACGCATTATCACAGCAGGGATAAATTCGCATAGATAAAGGGGTAATGAATTATGGTCGATAAAATTTTAAAAAAATTCGAAAAACGGGATGATAATCTGCTGCCGGCCCTGATCGCCCTGGAGGGCGCTAAACCGGAGAAATATATTTCTTATGACGAGATGAAGGCCATTGCGCAGCATTTTAACCTTCCTCTGGCCAAGGTCAAAGGCGTCATCACGTTCTATTCCCATCTTTCCCTGAAGCCCAGGGGAAAATATATTATTCGTGTGTGCGAATCCCTGCCCTGCACCGTGAACGGCGCATTGCCGGTCATCGAATGCTTCAGGCAGGAGCTGGGGCTGGACATCGGCGGGACCACGTATGACGGCCATTTTACGCTGGAGACAACGTCGTGCATGGGTCACTGCGCCAGAGGGCCCAGCTGCATGATCAATGACGATGTCTATTATGATCTGAACGAAGAGAAGATCCGGAAGCTGATCAGGGAGTATCAGGAGAAATAACCATGAACACAACCAAGGAAACAAGGGTATTGTTAAGAAGGATGGGAGAGACCGATCCCGAATCCATAGAGGATTATATCAAGACAGAAGGGTATGAAGCTTTAAAGAAAGTGTTGAAATCCATGAAACCCCGGGAAGTGATCGAGGAAGTAAAACAATCCGGCCTGAGAGGCAGGGGCGGCGCGGGATTTTCCACAGGCGCCAAATGGGCGTTCTCCGCTTCCATTGAAGGGGAGAGGTATGTGGTCTGCAATGCAGATGAAGGCGAGCCGGGCACGTTCAAGGACCGGCTTATCATGGAGAACGATCCGCACAGGCTCGTGGAAGCCATGATCATCTGCGGTTATGCCATCCAGGCGAAGAAAGGCATTATTTATATCAGGGGAGAGTACCCCAATTCCGTCAAGATACTGAATAAAGCCATAAAGCAGGCGGAAGAGAAAGGCCTGCTGGGTGAAAATATATTAAAGTCCGGATTCTCTTACCATCTTGAGGTTTTCAGGGGCGCAGGCGCTTATTTGTGCGGTGAAGAGACGGCATTGATCGAATCCATTGAAGGGAACCGCGGCCATCCCAGGATCAAGCCTCCTTTTCCCAGCGTAAAAGGTCTGAAGAATTCTCCCACGGTGGTGAATAATGTCGAGACCCTCGGCAGCATACCGGATATCATTTTACGCGGCAGTGAATGGTTCAAGAAGATCGGCATGCCTTCCTGTACCGGCACCAAGATCTATACCATCTCGGGCAGGGTGAACAAACAGGGATTTTACGAGCTCCCTATGGGTGCCACACTGCGCACGCTCATCTTTGATCTTTGTGAAGGGATCAGGGATAAGGGGAAGTTCTTAGCAGCCCAGGTGGGCGGATCCACGGGAGGAATACTTAGTGAGGATATGCTCGACGTACCGCTCGATTTTGATTCCTTAAGCCAGAGGAACCTGATGCTGGGATCGGGTTCGGTCCTGGTAATCGACGAGACCGTCGATATCAGGGAGTTCTTCCATTACCTGACCAATTTTTATAAAAATGAATCATGCGGAAAATGCGCGCCCTGCCGTCTGGGCACCATGTATTTTTTTAAAAAAGCCGAGGAGATCGTCCGGAATAAAAAGATATCCAGGCAGGAATGGGATAAGATGGTGAACCTTTCCATTCACATGAAGGACGCATCCTATTGCCCGCTGGGGCAGTCCCTCTATAATCCGGTCTCGACGCTTAACAGGTTTTTTATCAATGAGCTTGTTAGCGATTTTTAAAAGCCGGATAGAAGAAGATCACCATTTTCATGATATATAACAAAAGCAGAAATATACTCACCGTTATTCTTCTTTTCTCCTTTTTTCTTTTAACTTCAGGTTTCAGATCGGCCCGGCTTACGTATTTCGTCAAGTCCCGTATACTGTACAAGGGCTCGTTCTTCATCGTCGTGCTGGAACACCTGGATAAAAAGAAGAAGTACAGGATAGATTTTATCGCCGGGTCCAGGACCAATGCTTATCATCTTAAGATCATCCGTAAGCAGACTTTAAAGCTCATAGCCATTCCGCTTGGTTCTCCGGACAAGGCCAGGCTGAACCTGGTCGAGAACAATGAGATCATCATGCAGGATGAGTTCCGGCTTCTGGAGAAGCCCGTAGAGACCGTCAGTGTGGAAGTGAAACAGCAGTATGTTTATCCTCCGGCCGGCCTGAACAAGCAGCTATGGCAGGAACAGCAGCTGGTCCAGAGCGTAAAATCCATTCTTCTTGACAAGATCTATTTTTTTCAGACACCGGTCCGCGCCATCGCGGGCGTAACCAATACCTCGACGCCTTTCGGATATAAGAGGATATTCAATAAGAGCAGGACCAATCTTCATTTTGGAGCGGATCTTTCAGCCAGGGCCGGAACACCCGTGCATTCGGTCTTTGACGGAGTGGTCAAGCTGAGCCGGGAGCTGTATTTTACCGGGAACACGGTCTTTGTCCATCACGGGGATAACCTGGTCTCCCTGTACGCGCATCTGTCGAAGATATCCGTAACGAACGGACAAAAGATCAGAAAAGGGGATATCGTAGGCCTGGTGGGAGCTACCGGCCGTGTCACAGGGCCCCATCTTCATCTGGGCGTCTTCATCAATGGCCTGGCCATCGACCCCATGAGCTTGTATGAAATACTAAAATAAGAAGGAACTGCGGCACCCCTGTTCCTGTGGAATTCCGCTGCTATTTTATTTTTTTTAAATCCTGAACGAAATTGTCCGGAGCGTAATAACCGAAGAGACGTTTGGTCTCATTCCCTGCAGGATCAAAAAGGATGATGGTAGGTAATGATAGTACCCTGTATTTTTCGGATATTTTCCTGGCAGGACTGTTCTGACGGGTAAGGTCTATCCGGATGGTAATATAATCTTTCAGAAGAGCCTGCACATCCGGACGGCTGAATGTTTCAGCATCCATCTCCCTGCATTCCGAGCACCAGTCAGCGTAAAAATCCATCAGGACCGGCTTGTTCTCCGACCTGGCAAGGCGGAATGCTTCGAGGTCATTCCCTTCCGCGCGGAACCGGAAGACCGGGATTGCCGTTCTCTTCCCGTGTGTTATCCTCTGAAAAGCGCTAAAGCTTCCGGAGAGGAAAAAAAGAAGAGCAGCCAGACACAGGATCATTCTGAACGCTCTTTTCAGTCCCTGGTGTGAAAGACCTGACCTGTTGAGAACAGGAAAAGCCATAAGTAAAAAGAGAAGACTAAGAAAGAAATGGAGGACAGATATGTTCAGGACAGGAATAAAATAAGAGAAAGCCGCTGACAGGAGAAGCAGGCCAAAGAAGTATTTGACCAGTACCATCCAGTATCCGCTCCTGGGAAGGGACCTGACCAGACCTGCGAACGTGCCCAGCAGGATAAAGAGCAGGCCCATTCCCCAGGTAAAAGTGAAGAGGAGCCAGAAACCCATGACCAGGTTTTTGGTCTGGCTGATCCAGGCCAGGAGGGAGATGAGTACAGGCCCTACGCAGGGCGCGGCTACCAGGCCTGTGAGCATGCCTACCAGGAATGCTCCTGAATATTTTTTTCCTTTTCCGGGCCGGAGTTTCCCGGCCAGGAACGAAGGAAGCCTGATATCGTACAAACCGAACAGGCTCAAGGCCATGGCTGTAAAGACCAGGCCGATGAACACGGTCACACCGGGTGTCTGGGTCAGACTGCCGAACACGGAACCTGATGCGGCAGCCACCAGTCCCAGGACCGAGTACACGAGGGAAAGGCCCAGGACGAGGAACAGGGACAGGACGAGACCGCGGAAGCCTCCTTCACGGCTCTGGCCGCCTATATACCCGATAATAACGGGGATCACCGGATAAACACAGGGTGTCAGGGAAGCCAGGATCCCGGCCAGGAAGACCAGAAGAAAGGCCAGAACAGGATCGGTCTTCAGGCTGTTCCGGAGCCTGTCTGAGAAGGAGAGCCATGCTTTCCCGTCTTCCGGCTGGACCACTAAAGCCAGCTCTCTGCTGCTGGGAAGATAACAGACTTTTGTGCGTTCATTGCAGCATTGGTACGAAAGAAGCAGGACGAACCGGCGGAAATTTTTTTTTATCAGGAGTTCAAGGTCAACGGAGAATTGCCCTCTGAATATCTCATCCTTCTCCCATTTTTCCGGATCCGGGAGACGGACCTTCGTTATCGATCCGGTCCCGGGATTAAGCTTAAAATAAAAGAGTTCGTTCCTGGTGATGTGTATCTTCTCAGGCAGGCTGAAGTTTATCGTCAGGAAGAGCCGGTCCTTCTCCTGCCGCTCTTTCAGGACCGTCAGGAGTACGTCCTTCCGGGGATCGAATTCCGGGGAAGCAGGGAGGAGGGGACACAGGATCAGGCTGAAAACAAACACAGGGAATAATACTCTGAAAATATACTTCATCATGGGCTTTTCCGGATACGGACTTTGGATTCATTCCTCTTTATTGTTCAGGAGCAGGCCGATATCTGTTTTTTCTTTTTTATAGTTCTCTTTTTTTTCGTCCTTGATGCCGGTGGCCGCGTCTTCCATGATGTCGTCCAGGTTCTGCTTTTTGATGATCTCGATCTTCTGTTCCGCTTCATCCAGTTTTTTCTTGCAGAATTTGGTGAGGTTCAGCCCTTCCTCGAAGATCTGGATGGCCTTGTCCAGGTCGAATTCGCCTGTCTCCAGTTCTTCTACGATCTCCTCCAGCCTCTTTATGGCCTCTTCGAATTTTACTTTTTTTTCCATGAAAATACTCCTTGAACGTTATGATATCTGCAATTTGATTCCGGATCCGGTCATATCCGTATCAGGGTTTATCATTCGCGGGGAGGAACTGATGTTTGCAGTTTTTCGGTTTGTGAAGCCGTAATTTTTCCAGGATGGAAAAATAGGCGGAACCCTCGCAGCGCCCCATGGATGGGGCGCGAGAATGAGAAAAACAAAAACATCAGTTCCTCCCTTTAAAAAACATAATTATGGCAAAGACCGTCGCTTTATCAACAGAGTCTGAACTGGAGCCGGAACCTCCCGTCATTTCTCCCGGCTTTCCTCCACCCGGCAGATGATCTCTCCTTTGGATAATTTGATCTTCACCGTGTCTTCCGGTTTTACATGCCGGCTCTTCTTGATGATACTGTTCTCCGGCAGTTTATAAGCAATACTGTAGCCGCGCTCCAGGATCAGGAAAGGATTGAGAAGGGCCAGCTGATTGGCCAGGTTCTTGAACCGGTTGGTTTCATTGGAAATACGTGTGAGGATACTGCTGCGGTAATGCTGGAACAGCGTGCTGAACCGGTTCTTTTCTTTTGTCATACGCATGTCCGAAGCTTGTATGTATTTCTGAAAAAGCAGGTTGAATTTATGGGATTTGGCTTTTAAGATATTCCCGGAAATGTTTCTGTACTGTTCCAGGAGATAATCAAAATCGACTTTATTGTCCTTCATCCGGTCGTCCATCATCTTCAGGATCCTGTCAGAGCAGAGCCGGATGGAATCCAGAATATCCGATTTTTTCTTTACCACCATCTCGGCCGCTGCCGTAGGCGTGGGAGCCCTGAGATCGGCCACGAAATCAGCGATGGTGTAATCGATCTCGTGTCCCACGGCGCTGATGACCGGGATCTTCGATCCGTGGATGGCATAGGCCAGCTCCTCTTCGTTGAAAGCCCAGAGGTCCTCGATGCTGCCACCGCCCCGCGCCAGGATTAAAACATCCACAGGGAAAAAAGCGTTGAAGACATGGATGCCTTTGATGATGGTCTTATGGCTGTTCGCGCCCTGGACCAGGGCAGGGTACAGGATGATGTTCACATTGGGGAAACGTTTATCGATGATCTTCAGGATATCGCGCAGGGCCGCGCCGTGCGGTGCCGTAATGATGCCGATGCTTTGCGGATACTCCGGTATGGGTTTTTTGCGGGCTTTGTCGAAAAGGCCTTCCTTCTCCAGCTTTTTTTTCAGCTGTTCGAACGCCAGCTGCAGCGCGCCCTTGCCCTCGGGGAACGCTTCTTTCATGATGAAATTATAGGAGCCGCGTTTCTCGAACACGGTCAGGTTGCCGAAAGCCACGATCTTCTGGCCGTCCTCAAGCCTGAACTTCATTTTTTTCAGGTCATTCTCGAAGATCATGCAGTTGATGAGGGATCTTTCATCCTTGAGGCTGAAGAAAAGGTGGTTCATGGCGGACCGTTTCAGGTTGGAGATCTCGCCTTTGATGTAGATGGCCGGGAAGGAGCTTTTCAGGATCTGTTTGATCAGCTCGTTGATCTCGGACACGGAATAGACCTTGAGGGACTTGTCGGTCAGGGGATTCAGGGAAGTATCCACAGGACCGTCACCGTCTCTCTGTTCTCTCTCATTCATCATGGCTCAAGTATAATATTTTTATTTTTCAAAGGCAACCGATTTTATGGCCGGGAGTCCGGCCCGGCAGAGGTTAATGTAAACGGGGTCCGGCTGGTTTGACGCCTTTCATACTGGGCGTGCTGGTGAACAGGACCATCTGACCCTGGGATACGGGACCCGCTGATGATCCGCTGAAAAACTGTTGACAATTATTTTTATTAGAGTATAATATTTTTAAGGGACAGAGGATTGAAACAGAAGTGATATTCTGGGTTTAGAACTGAGACTGCGCTTTGGCTATTATAAAGGGGAAATTAATATAAGTTCTGATCTCACGTCACTGGATAATCCTTATTACTCAATAAAGGTTTTTCAACGGATCAAATCTACCGGAGAACCTTTATTTCCTTTCTCTTTTTATAGGAGGTTTGCATGAGAATCCATTACTTTTTTACCGTGCTTTTTTTAGCAACTACATTGTCGGCTGAGATGCCCCATCTGATCAGTTATCAGGGTAAATTACTGGAGAATAGTGTTCCTGTCAGCGGGAACCATGGTGTCGTATTCCGGATATACGACGCGCCGACAGGAGGGAATCTGGTCTGGCAGGGGGATGTTCAGACAGTAAGGATCACGAACGGGATATTCAATTCGTATGTCGGGGAAACCACAGGAGCAGGTTCTCCCGTTATGTTCAGCAATATTAACTGGGCTTCAGGCGCAAAGTATCTGGAAATACAGGCCGAGTCGGATATTCTGCAGCCCAGGGAAAGACTGACAAGTGTGGCGTATTCCTTGCTGGCGGAAAATGTGATTAACGGCGTGCCTTGCGGTACCATTGTTCCCTGGGGTGGCACGGCAGCCAATATTCCATCCGGCTGGTTATTATGCAATGGTAATCCGGTATCCCGGTCTGCCTATGCCAGTCTTTTTGGAGTTTTAGGGACCCGGTACGGAGCAGGCGATGGATCCACTACGTTCAACCTTCCCAATTTTGTCACTAAGTTCCCGAGGGGAGTATCCGATAATCCGGGGACCGGTGCCGGAAGTGATACCCATTCCCATGGACCGGGAGGTTATACCGGCGCAAGTCATACTCATGGAGTTGGCACTTATACAGCTCCCAGTCATACTCATTCAGGGACCACTGATCCCAACACAATGATCGATTCTGCTGATTACGGTGATAATTCAAATAGTTCTGATCCGGCGAATAATCATTCCCATACCTTTACGACAGGTACTGCCGGTGCCGGAACAATGACCGGGACCTCGGGTGCCGGCGGTGATTTAGCTATTACCGGCACATCGGCTGTTGGAAACAATATACCTGTCTATGAGACTGTATTGTTCCTTATTAAGCAATAAATAAGCATCTGTCAGCGGATGATCCGGCTTAACAGGCATCACTTTATACTGCGGGACCTGGCCGGTCTGGTCCTCTCTTTCCAGTACTGGAGGATCACCAGGAGCACAGCGCCCAGGGTGATGGAAAGGTCGGCACAGTTCAAGATACCCGTGCGCACAGGCCCGATCCCGAAGTTCAGGAAATCCGTGACCATACCATTGTACAGAATGCGGTCAAAGATATTACTGATCCCGCCGCCGATGATGCTGGAAAGGCAGGCGGTCTGGAGCAGGGATAATCCCCTGTTGAGGGAAATGTAAAGCAGGGACCCGATCACGATCATAATGGGAAATATGACGAGCAGGATGGTCTTGTACGGCTGGGGCATACGGGACCCTATGCTTAAAAAAGCGCCGTCATTCTCGGCATACCTGAGAATGACCAGGCTGCCGACCACGTTGATGGTTCCCTGGTGCCTGATCCTTTTCCGTGCAAGGTCTTTTGTACCCTGGTCGCATCCGATATTAAGCATGACGATGAACAGGACCACAAGGACCGTTTTTATCCCTTTTTTCCTGTTCCGGAGCCTTACCGGTGCGGCGGCGCGTCCCCGTATCTTTTTCTTTTGATTCTTCCTTGTTCTTTTCTCTGTCATACGTGTTTGAAAATCTATTTGAATCAAATCCGTTGTCAACGGTTTTTTAGGAATTAATGATAAAGAATAGAGTGAAAGAACCCGATTTTTATTATATGGAACCATCCCGCATAAAAGAACGATCCCGGCCTTTTTTTTATACCCTTGTCCTGTTCGCCTTTCTTGTTTTATGGAACACCTGCCAGACGGACAGGATGAGCGTTTATTCCGATTTTCCGGAACTGGAACAGGAACAGATCAGTCAGACATCTTTCTGGCTGGGACAGGTGGAACATCCCGATAAAGTGATCCTTTCGCCTTCCATGGTCGAGAAGATGAACAGGAGGAACATCAGCAGGAATACAATCAAACATCCTCTGTTCGAGGACCTTCAGGTGAAGGGAAAGTATGTCCGGCAGCTTATTACAGCTGATCTGGAATGGATCGGGGGTATGAAAAAATACAATATCAAGGACCAGCGACTTAATGGAAAGGAGTTCATTAAAGAGATGCGGTTTAAAATGGCCATGGACAGCATTCCCCGGAATGTCCGTGTGCGTTTCGGTTTTATCGTTAAGCCCAGCTATCTGCGGGTCTTTCCCACGGATGAGGTGGTACTGGAGAAACCCGGTGATTTCCCTTTTGATCTGCTCCAGCACTCTTTTCTGGATATGGCCGAGCCTGTTGCTTTATATCATGTTTCCCAAGACAGGGAATGGGGATATGTCCTCTCCAGCCATACATGCGGATGGGTCCTTTTAAAAGATGTGGCCTGGACTTTTCAAAAGGAACTGATGCGTGAATACCTGGAAGCCGAACCTTTTATCATAGCCCTGGACTGGGAGGTCCCTGTGTATGAGGACGCAGACCTGGACCGCCTGCACGCTACGGTCCACATGGGGACCAGGCTGCCTCTTTTAATGAAGGACGATCATCTGAGGATCAGGGTGCCTGTCAGGAAAGAGGACGGTAAACTGGAGTTCCGGGATGCTTACATGAAGAACGACAGGAACGTCTCCTGCCAATATCTGGAAATGACAGCCCGGAACATTGCCCGGCAGTCGTTCAGGATGCTCGACCTTCCTTACGCGTGGGGCGGCCGGGATTATCAGACAGACTGTTCTTATTTCATCAATGTGGTCTTCAAGACCATGGGTCTTATGCTGCCCAGGAATTCCGGCGGCCAGATCGTTTCCATCGAGAATCACCGTGTCCCGAAGAAGAATAAAAAAGAGTTCTTCAGCAGGCTGGTGCCGTTCCAGACCCTGCTTTTTCTTCCCAGGCCCGACCATATCATGCTCTATATCGGCGAGAACGAGGGCCATTATTACGTGATCCACAACAAATGGTCTTATAAGAAAAGGGTGGGAGGGGATGAAAAAGAGGTCCTGGTAAAAAAGATCCTGGTGAGCCATCTGCAGATGGGACGGGATTCCAGGGACGGGTCATTGTTCGACAGGATCTCGCGTATCGGTGTTCTCCGTTAGGAAAGGCTTTTCAATTCCGTTCAATCCACGACAGATTCAGCCATGCCGTCAGGTTCTTCTCTCCCGGCCATGGATGAAATGACCTTCTCTTCTTTCATCTGGATTACCTGCTTTATCCTCCTGACCGCAAAAAAATAAAGACCGAGCGGCAGGACCAGGAAAAACGCGAGATAAGACCATGCCGGCAGGGTGATCATGTGCGTGGAGAACCGGTCCACGTTCCAGACGGTCAGGACCACGGCCGCGTACATGACGCTGAAATTGGTCCGCGGGTCGCTGGCCTTGAAGAGTTCCAGGCCTTCGGAACGGGCTTTGTGCAGGGGCCAGAAGAGCGAGCCGCCGATATGGCCTGTCATGTCCTCTGTGATGTGCGTGAAGAAACCAAGGAACGCCGTCAGACCGTAGATCCACCAGTGATGGAAATGAAACAGATAAGCCAGGATATGGATGGGGATGGTCAGAAGAAATCCGAACACATAGGATTGGCTCCATGTCCGGT
>JAQTRT010000061.1 GCA_028711675.1 bacterium
CAACTGGGGCGGCGGGGACAGGTATCTGGAGATCCAGGTCGATGCGGATGTCATGCTGCCCAGGGAAAAACTGACCAGTGTCCTGTATTCCCTCTGGGCCAGGGATGTAGAGGATAACTCCATCACGCATGAAAAAATAGTCACTGTGGGATGGAGTAAAGTGACCAACAAGCCGTCCATCTCTTCAGTACCTTCCGGCGCTGTCCTGATGTTCACAGGCACAACCACCTGCCCGGCAGGATATACCGAGGTCGCGGCGTTCCGGAACAGGATACCCATAGGCGCGGACCTGAGCGGCGTAGACCCTGATGTGCCCGACAATGTCAATCTTACAGGCGGGACCAAGAGCCATGACCATACAATATCGCATACCCATACCATGAGGAACCATACGCACGGCGGGACAACGGACCCGGGCGGCATCGATCATTCCCACTCAACAGGCGGGGCCGAACCTTATTCCCCGGAAACCATCAGGACAGGGGATGCGTGGGTGAGCTTCAGCGTAGGGCCCAGGCTGATCATGGGATATGACGCGGCAGGAGGCGGGGATAATATCGGCATGCAGGGATATCTACACACTCACAGCACGGGCGGAGCTACGGCTTATTCCCATCAACATAATTTCGGTACAGGAGGCCCTTCGAACAATACTACGGACGATGCCAGTCCCGGCTCGACAGGCACCAGGACGCTTCTGCCTCCTATCCTGACCGTGATCTTCTGCCAGAAGAATTAAACGCTAAAAATAAATACACTTATTATTTTATTCATTCTACAATTTATTATAAAAAAGTCCTGAAATGACCGCTATTAAGGAAAATATTTATAAATATTTTTTCTTGGCAGTATCCTGATTAAAACCACATTTTTACCTTCGACCTTAAAACCCAGCCGGTAGTCATTTATTCTGATCCTATAATAATCCTTATATCCTTTCAATTTTTTTATAAAAGGTATTTGGAACAATGAGTCTGCCTTTTTTACTAATTCTATCATATAACCCGTTTTTTAGGAGGGAGGCAAGACGTATTTTTTCTAAATCCTTCTTTAAACTTTCTCTATACTCGGTGAGCATATTCTTTTTTCTGTAAAATTCTCATTATTTCGTTCTCTGACACTTTACCGGTCCTTTCCCCTTCTTCCATGGCTTTACCGAAAGCAAAATCCTCCAGTGCTTCATAAACAGCTGATTTAATGATCTTTTTTAATTTTACTTCTTTTAAATTTTCAGCCATGATTAACCTCTACATAAATTTTTATCTTTGATATTATTATAACATTTTTTTAAATAATGTCAATTCTATTCCTCGTTCAGTATCTTCATGGCCTCGTCCACCTTGCAGTTCCCGAACACAAGAGCGGACATGGCCTTCACGATCCTGAAGGGATTGCTGTGCTGGAAGATGTTCCGGCCGATGGAAACGCCCTTGCCGCCGGCCTGGAGGGACCAGTAGACCATTTCCAGAACGTCCCTGTCGGTCTCCATCTTCTCGCCGCCGGCAATGATAACAGGCGCCGGGCAGCCTTCCACAACTTTGGCGAAACTGTCCGGGTCCCCGGTATAATTGCATTTCACGATATCGGCCCCCAGCTCCGCTCCCACGCGCGCAGCCAGTTTTACCACTTCGACATCGGTCTCCTTTTTGATCTTTCCGCCCCTGGCATACATCATGGCCAGAAGGGGCATGCCCCATTCCATGCACTGCTCGGATACATGGCCGAAGTCCCTGAGCATATTCGCCTCGTCATCGGCTCCGATGTTCACGTGGATGGAAACACCGTCCGCGCCCATCTTGATGGCGCGTTCCACGGAGTTCACCAGGACCTTGTTGTTAGGGTCCGGGTTCAGGCTGGTGCTGGCAGACAGGTGAAGAATGAGGCCGATATCCCTGCCGTGGTGCCTGTGGCCGTAAAGCGGCAGGCCTGCATGCCCTATCACGGCATTAGCCCCGCCGTTAGCCACGCTATCCACGGCATGCCCCATATCGATAAGTCCTTTGATGGGGCCGACCGTGACCCCGTGGTCCATGGGCACAATGATGGTCCGGCCGGTCTCCCTGTCCCTGATCCTTTCCAGTCTTATCTGCTTGCCGATCATATTGGTCTCCTGTATTTTTTCTGCCACGAAGACACAAAGGCACGAAGAAAAACAGTAAAAGCCATAAAGGTTACAAAGGCAATAAAGATAAAAAACAATCTTTTTCTTTTATCGTTATCGCCTTAAATATTTATAGCATTTGAATGACTGCTGATTCCTGCCGGCTGATCCCCTTCTTTTTGTGCCTTCGTGTCTTAGTGGCCGGTTTTATTTATATTCCAGAAAATTCTCTTTAATGAACCTCACTTTCTGACGGGCCTGTTCGCAATAAGGGCTGTCCGGGTACTGGTCCACTACCTTTTGAAAATTATCCCGGGCCTTCTCCATATCCCTTATTTCCGGCTCTGTCTGGTAAAGATCAGCCAGGGAAAAATAAGCGTCATCCATGCTGTTTGAATTGGGATATTTCTTGATGATGGTCTCGCAGGCCGTAATGGCGTTCCTGTACTGCCGGAGAGCGATATAAACTTTGGCCTTGAGAAGATAAGATTCCGGTGCGACCGGTTTATTGCCGTATTTCTGGCCAAGCAGGCTCAGGAATTTCAAGCTGTTGGTATAATCGTTATTCCGGAAATAAATATAACCGATACGGTAATAAGCAGGCGCGGCATAATCGCTGTCAGGATAATCCTGGATGATCTTGCTGTAATACATCATGGCCTCATCCAGCCTGCCGGTATTGAGCTTCAACTCGGCAAGGTAATAGGTGGTCTCGAACTTTAGTTTGGTATCCGGAAATCTCTGGAGGAGGTCAATGAAAATATCCTCCGACTCCCTGTAATTCCCCTCCTGGAAAAGGCCTTTGGCGGTTTGAAAAAGCTGGTCCTCTTCGGACAGGCTTACTTCCCGTTTTTTAACCGCGGCATTCGTCTTTTTGGTTTTTATCGGCTTGAATGCGTTGGTGGCTTTTATGACCTTCTCCTCTTTTTTCTTCCCGGCCTGAAGGGGTTTTTCTTCGGAAAGAAAACCGGCTTCCGACAGGAAAATATGGAAATTCAGGAATTTCATGACGTTCTGGTTGGTCATCTGGGCCGATAAATTAGTTGCCGCGAGTAAAAAAAATATTAAAGCATATCGCATATCAACTATACCTTTTTCATACTCTGAAGGCCCTAAAGGTTTTAGAGGCTTTAAAGGCTGTAAAAGATAAAAAAAAATTTTCCTTTAATCCCTTTATAGCCTTTAAAACCTTTTAAGCCTTCCTATTTCAGGTTCGTAAAGATCTGGCTTTCAGCTTTCTTTATGACCGGTCTTTTATTCTCTGTCCGGGAGTTCGAACTACTCTCCATCCTCTCTTCCATACCCTTGTAATGCTCTTCGTCCTGTTTTTCCTCCAGGTTGAACTTGATCTGTCTTTTCAGTTCATCCTCTGTCTTGATATCGTTATCGAAGATATTGAACGCGAACAGGTCCAGACCCAGTTTGTCCGACTGGTCAGGCCCCAGTTCATCCCCTTTTTCATTAATGATGGAAAGGTCTTCTTTGATGGTATTCACTTTTACGGAATACAGCTTTGGCTCAAAGGTTTCCGCATCCAGCGTGAAAGGGAACGGTTTGGGGTCCATGAGCGTCTTTTCCCCGGAAGCAGTCCCCGGCTTATCCCGGGGAAGGATATCCTCAACATAGGAATAATCGAGCGAAGCCTTCTTCTTCCCTTTCTGGTACCCGACAACAATAGCCACGAGCCATATAACAATAAAAAAAAGGCCTATTATGTATTTAATATTCCTGTCCATGGAAAGAAATATATATTATTTAATAAATTCGTCAATCTTTTCTTTTCGAAGCTCAAGGGAGATGATCTTGGAGATGCCCTTCTCCTCCATTGTTACGCCGTACAGATAATCCGTATTGGCGATGGTCTGTTTGTTATGCGAAACAATGAGGAACTGGGTATTCTTGGAGAATTCCTTCATGATGTTAATGAACTTGATGTTATTCTGCTCGTCAAGGGCCGCGTCGATCTCATCCAGTACGCAGAACGGGCTTGGTTTCACAAGAAAGATGGCAAAAAGAAGTCCGATGGCCAGGAGCGTGCGTTCCCCGCCTGAAAGCCAGGCATAGGAATTGATCTTCTTGCCGGGCGGCTGGGCGTTGATCTCAATACCCGTCTCCAGGATATTCTCCGGGTCCACCAGGATCAGGTCCGCTTTGCCGCCGCCGAATATCCTCCGGAAGATCTGGTGGAAATTCTCGCGGACCTTGTCAAAGGTTTCCATGAAAAGCTTCACGGATTCCTTGTTCACCTCTTCGATGATCTGCATCAGGTCGTTCTGGGCCTTTAAAAGGTCTTCCTTCTGCTCGATATGGAAATGATAGCGTTTATTCACGTCCTCATAAAGTTCCTCGGCCAGCTGGTTCACGTGGCCCAGTTCCTTTATCTGGAACTTGATATTATCGATCTCTTCGGACAAGGCCTTCTCGTCGATGTTCTCATTCAGGCCCTGGATCGCGTCCTGGATCTTCACGTCGAACTCATGGTACAGGTATCTTTCGTATTCCTTTACTTCAGCCTCTGCGTCCAGCCTTTTCTCTTTCTGTTTTTCAATGGAATCCTCCAGGCTGTCCAGTTTGTTCATCAGTTCGCCTATCTTATCCTTCCGCTTCATCATATTCTGGTTCTGCTGGTGCATATCCTCTTCAAAACGCAGGATCTGTCTGTCGATCTCCTCGCATTTCCTGCCGTGATCCTCTATCTCGAGCTTCAGCCTGCTCACATTCTCCGAAAGCTGGCGGCTTTCAGTCTCCAGTTCCCTGATCTCGGAATTAAAACTGTTCAGGTAAGCATTGTTCTTCTGGAGCAGGTCCTTGAGACCTGTCACTTCCTTGTGGATGTCGCTCACAGAGTGTTTGAGATCGCCCCGGACAGCCTCCAGCTCGCTCCTTTTCTGCATCAGGGTGCTGATGTTTTTCGTAATCTCCTCGTTGTCGGTCTCCAGGAGGCTGATCTTGTTCTGGTCCGCGATCAGCTGTTCCATCAGGCTGTTGATGGTCCGGTCGATCTTCTCTTTCTTGGCATAACTGCCGTTCTCGTCGAAGATAAGGTTCTTGAACTCGTCCTGGTGGATGGTAAGATCGTTCAGAAGGGCTTTCAGGTCCTGCAGGCCGTTGAGAAGAGCGGTAACCTGCTCCGGGCTGTGGTTCTGAAGAAGCTGGTTCAGGCCGTCCTCAACTTTCCGGATCATTTCCAGGATATCGTTCTTCAAACTGGCCTGGTTATCCTGCTGCCCCTCTACTTCCCTTTTTTTCTTGTCGATCTCCATGACGAACTCATCCGTCACTTTTCTCAGTTCGATCTTCAGCTCTTCTATCCTGACCCTGTTGTTCTCTATCTCGATCTTGAAATTCTCTTTGTGTCTGGCATTGACCAGTTTTTTCTCTTCCAGGAGCGATATCTCCTCCAGGATCTTATTGTACTTCACATCGCATTCTTCTTTCTGGGCCGTGAATTTGACCAGGTCCGATTCCAGGACCTGTATCCTCTCCTGTCCGGCCTGGTTCTCCCGGACAAGATTCCCGCTCTGCTCTTTTTTATTGTCGATATCCTTCTGGTTCTTCTCCAGAGACTTCTCATACAGTTCGATCTTATCGCTGTTGTTCCTGATATATCCCTGATACTGGACCTTTTCCTTCTCGAACTGGTTCTTGGTCTGGTTGAACTCAAGGATCTGCTGGTTGATCTTCTCGATCTCCGTGTTCAAAGATGAATTCTCGGTCCTTAACTGGACCTTCCTGTCGTTCAGTTCATTGATCTTCCTCTCCAGTTCCTGCATCCGGACATGGGCAGCCCGGTACCTGTTCCCGTACAACTCGATCTCCCGGCTCTTGAGCTGTTCCTGCTTTTCCCTGAAGATCTTGGCCTTTTCCCACTGGGCCTTCAGGGACTCCTTTTCTTTCTCCAGCTCTTTCAGAAGCACGTTGATCTGTTCCAGGTTATGGTTCGTGGATTCCAGTCTGGAGAGCGTCTCTTTCTTCCGGATCTTGAATTTGGAAATACCGGCCGCTTCCTCAAAGATAGCGCGCCGTTCCTCGGGTTTATTGGAAAGGATCATGTCTATCTTGCCCTGTTCCATGAAGGAATACGCGCCCTTGCCCACTCCGGTATCGGCGAACAGGTCATAGATATCCTTCAGCCGTACGCTGTTCTTGTTGATAAAATATTCGGTCTCGCCGGAGCCGAAAACCCGCCGTTTGACCGAAACCTCATTATATTTTACAGGCAGAGTAAGGTCGGAATTATTAAAGACGATCTCCACTTCAGCCATGCCCAGAGGTTTATGCTCCTCGGTGCCTGCGAAGATGATGTCCCGGACATTATCTCCGCGCAGGGAATGGACGTTCTTTTCACCCAGGGCCCATTTCAGGGAATCCACAATGTTGCTCTTCCCGCAGCCGTTGGGTCCGACAATACCGATCACGCCTTCCTTCAATTCTATCTCGGTCTTGTATGCAAAAGACTTAAAACCATGAATGACCAATTTTTTAATAAATTGCATCTCTTAATTTCTCCGGATTTCCAGTGTAAAATTTGATATACTATAATAAATAAATATTTACTGTCAATAGATATTATTTTATTCAGCTCATGTTCCGGGGGACGGTGCTTGACATTTTGACATTTATACTCAAATTAAGCGCTTTTCGATATTTTAGATAAAATGTCAAAATGTCAAGCACCGTCCCCCACCCCATAGACCCTTTTAATTTAAAAAAACCGGATTGAACTTGATAATTTGATAGAAATAATTATACTATAATAATAAGGATACTGTAATAAAGAAAACAGTGTAGGTACGAAATAAATATCAATAAACAGACTGAACAATGGATTGTTCTTAATGTCTCATCTTGAAAGGAGCCTGCTATTTCTATAGGATATTTTATTCTTATTAATTTCACATGAACTGTTTTATCATTATATTCATCCTGTTTTTTTCATTGTGGTCTGAAAACCTGTATAGCATTGATTATTATATCAAAACGAACGGCGCGAACACCAATACAGGCACTTCATGGGAAACGGCCTGGCAGACCCTCCAGTATGCGGCTGACAGGATGGCCGGCAACGACACAGCCCATGTAAGCAACGGCATCTATCATGAACAGGTGGACATCACGAACAAGATTTCCCTCAGCTTCCTGGCTGTCAGCCCCCGGGTCCAGTTGAACGGAAAATGGATGACCAACTACTCTTTCCGGATCAAGGACTGCCGGGACATCGTGATCAGGGATTTCGATGTCTGTTTCAACCGCAAGGCCATGATCTTTCTCACCAACTCCCATTCCTGCGTGATCAGCAACAACCGGATCCATGAGAACAACAATGCTTATGATGAGGGGGCCGGGATCAGGCTGATCGACAGCCACAGGAACAGGATCCGCCGGAACACCCTCTCTTCCCTGGAAGCGCCCGCCAGCTACGGCCAGTGCTACGGCATCTCCCTTTATCATTCTCACACCAATTCCATCATCAGCAACGAAGTCATGAACTCAGGAAGCGGGGCTGAAGCAGGCGGTGTGGACATCTGGTGCCACGGCATATATATATTGAACAGCAGCCACAACCTCGTACAATATAACTACTGCCATGACATGGACCATTACGGCATCCATGTCCAGGCCGATAACACCAAAGGAGCGCCGTACTCGTACCTGGCCAACCGGATACTGGATAACACCATAGCCGGGATGGAACAGGCCATCCTCACGCACACGACATATCCCCAGAGCATCCCGGAAAGCCTGCAGGGCCAGGCCATAGGCAGGAACACCATCCAAAACGTGGCCAAAGGTATTATCTGGGACTCTGTGTCGAGCAGCGCTCCCGGCCAGGGCGGATGGATTTATAAGAACAGTATCACATCTAAAAAGACGAACTATAATATCTTCGAAGCCGTACAACTGATCAACTCCTCCAAGGTAAATTTTTCCTATAACTCTATCAGCGGATTTTATTACGGACTTTCTTATTACAACAGCGGGTACTGCATCACTAACATCGCCATCGGAAGCAACTATAATCTCAACATGGTCCAGAAAGGCGGGAGCGGCGCCCAGAGCCTCAATTATTCCAGTACCCAGTCCGGAAAGGTCGGGACCGGCATCCTGTCAGGCCCCGGCAACGTGAACGGCGAGCCTTCCTACACAGGCCGTTATGAAACGCGGTTGAAATGGAATTCCGCCTGTATCGGCAGCGCGAGTCCCGGGCCCGGAGGCGTCCGGGGCTGTATGGGAGCCCATACTTCCTTTCTGAGGGCACGCGACGAGACAGCAAGTAACATAACAGCCTACACCCTTGTGTTCGTCACCAGCCCCTTTGACGGCACTCTGCCGGACAATGCCAGGATAAGCGCTGCTTTTCCCCCGGACTTCTCATTCAGCGCGCCGGCCGTAGAAAGCCATAATCTGGGCGGCTCCCTCACTCCTTCTTTCAGCGGGAGCACCATCACATTCACACGTTCCGGCGGAAGCGCGTTCCCGGCAGGCCAGCCGCTCCGGATCGTCTTTACGGGCGTGCAGAATCCTTATTATATCTATGACGGCCATTCCTGCGTCATCACCACCATGAGCAATAATGACACACTGATCGAAAAAGAAGATTCGAACGATTTCAGGACCATCAACGCAGCCCACCGGCTTATCGTGACCACCAACCGGCCGGTAAGCAGGACCAACATGGACCTTTTCAACAACCTGGTCATGCGGCTCTATGTCCTGGATACGGAGATCCACGCGCTCGACAGCTTCAAGGTCGGCAATGCCGGCACCATGGTGCAGGGAACGGACATCAGTAAAGTGAAGGTATGGCAGGACGTGAATGAAAGCGGAGAATGGGATACGGATGATGTGCTGGTGGCGGAGCTTCCATGGACCGGTTCGTTCTGGTCCAACAGCAGCCTCGGCCTGGCTATCAATTATCCGGGGCAGCACCTGCTGGTTACCGCGGATTACACCAATTCCGTCAGGGACACAGTCTATTTCAAAGCCTATGTACCGGCCAAAGGCATCACCTGCACAGGCGCCACCAACGGACCGGCCACAAGCCTCACCAACCGGGGAGAGTGCTGGTTCAGGATCAATTTCCGGTTCCCTCCCTTTTACTTCACTACGTACAGGGCATCCTGCACAGCCCTGGGCGACGTCAACAACGACGGGTATGTGGATTTTGTCGTGGGCGGCAATAACAACCCCGGCGGCTCTGCAAAAAGGGTTGATCTTTTTATCAGCAACGGCGACGGGACGTTCACAGGCGTGAACATCGCTGCAGGTCTCATCGACCGGGGAGGCATTGTCCTGGGAGATGTGGACAATGACGGAGACCTGGACCTTCTCTACACGGGCGAACACGGAAGCAATGGAGGAGGTGTGCCGATCTATCTTTACCTTAATGACGGTTCCGGGAATTTCACCTTGACGCGTACCGTCGGATCCCGTCTAATGGAATGCTCGCTGGCTCTGTGCGACGTGGATAATGACACGGACCTGGACCTGATCGCGTGCGGATACAGGTCCGGTGTCGGGAACGTGCTCGAGATCTATTATAACCTGGACGGCAAAGGCGGATTCTCCTCTCCCGTCAATTTCGGCGTGCCCGTAAGCTACTGCAAGGTGGCATGCGGAGACCTGGACAATGACGGCGACCAGGACATTATCGTGGCCGGAAGCACGCGGCTTGACCTTTACGAGAATCCCGGGAACGGCCGGTTCTCCTTTCCCCGGCAGCTCGATACCATGGGGAACTACTGCTCCGTGGCCATCGGCGACATCAATGATGACGGGTGGCTCGACCTCGTGGCCACCAGCGACAGCAGTACTTATAAAGTAACGTCCTATATCAATGACCGGGACCCGGCCATCTCTTTCACCTCCAGACATTTCGGCGTGCAGAACAGCCAGGGCGCCGTGCTCCTGGGCGACATCGACAATGACGGAGACCTGGATTTCATCACCCTGGGCCATTCAGGGGTATATGCCAATTACAACGACGGCAGCGGGAATTTTCAGTATTTTTACATGGGCATGTACGCGGGCAACGACGGTTACTGCTCCAGCGGCGGACTGGGCGATTTCGACGGCGACAATGACCTGGACCTGGTCCTGAACGGGAACACGGGCGGCAACGCCTCCTATGTGTTCTTTAACATTCATTCCCGGCTTAACACGCCGCCTCCCACGCCTGTCAACCTTACGGAGAATAACGTCGATTATTACTGGCAGTTCCAATGGGAACCCGATCCTGCGTCCGACGATCATACGTCCGATCTTATGCTCAGGTACAACCTGGCCGTAGGCACCAACAGCGGTGTGTACACCTATCTCTCCACAGCCCTCAACATGCCTGCCGGCCAGGCCAATCTCGGCAATATCGCCTATGCGCCGGGATGCTCCTACCTTACCCGCATCCCGGTCTATAAAAAAGCATACTGGAAAGTCTGCAGCATCGACACCTCGTTCAAACCGTCGGATTATTCCCTGGAACGCACGGCCAGCATTGTAGGCAGCGGGCCGTATTATGTGGCCACGAACGGGGACGATTCCAACAACGGGTCCATCACCAACCCGTTCCGGACCATCCAGCGCGCCGTGAACGTCATGTCCGGGGGCCCTCCTGTGTGCGGCCTTCCCTGGTGCTACGTTTTTCCCGGCACCTACAGGGAACAGGTGACCATCCGGTCGAACAGAAACCCGCTTTATATGCTCATCACGGCTCTTTCCAATTCCAAACCGCCTGTGGTAACCGGCAATTCCGCGCTGACCGCGGGGTTCACGGTCACCAACACGAGCCGGATCAGGATAAGCGGATTCGTGATATATTCCAATACCGCCTGCGGCATCAGGATCGCAGGAACAGGCACCAATGTCCGTTTCTGCAGGAACCTGGTCCGCCATAATCCTGTCAACATCGAGATCAGCGGAAGCTGCCGGGATACGGAACTGTTCAACAACACGATATTCAGGAGCACTACGGGGAACGGCGTTCTCTGGAAAGACACGTCCGGCGGTAATATGCTGAACAACATCCTTCTCTCCAATACCTCCTACGGTGTAAGACGAAACTCCACATCAGCGGTTGTACTGGATTACAATGATTTCTTCGGGAATACGTCAGGCCCCACCAGCGGCGGCTTTAGCCTGGTAAGGAGGAACTGGACCAACAGCCCCCTGCTCGAAACCGTGACCGGTTTTACCATCACTTCGCCGTTCAGTTATGCCCTTGACACCGGCACCAATATCGTCAATGTCTCCGACACATACAACGGCTACGGACCGGATATGGGATGGAAAGAATCGGACCTGGGCCGTTACCAGACAGGACCGTTCTACGTGGACGTAACGAACGGCCTGGATGAGTACCCCGGCTCCCGGGAAGCCCCGTTCCGGACCATCCAGCGCGCCGCCAACCGGGTCTCTTCCGGCACCAACATCACCATCGCCACCTGTTACGTCCTGCCGGGCATCTACCGGGAGAACGTGCTCTTCTCCGGCAATAACAACGCGGGGAAATTCATGGTCTTCAGGGCATATGACACGAACAAAGCCCCGCAGCTTGTGGGAAAAGACCTGTATTACGATTACGGGTTCCGGCTGAACAACACGCGCAGGGTCATACTGGATTCGTTCAGCATAGGATATTACTCCGGTTCCGGGATCTACCTGACCGGCACGTCGCAGAGCAACCTGTTCCTCAGGAACGACATCTGGACCAATGAATACTGCGGTATCTACATCTATTCCGGCGGAAATTATAACAGGATCAACAGGAACCGGATCCGCGGGGGCGGTACCTACGGCATCCTTATCTATGACGGGGATTACAACAAGGTCACACGGAACGCCGTATACAGGAACACATCAGTGGGCATCTACCCCTACGAAGGGGCCCTGGACACGGACATATACAACAATACCGTTGTCGGGAACGGCCATTCCGGCATCTATTCCGTGAACTCCTATACCACCAATATCTGCAACAATATTCTCCTTTCGAACGCGCGGTACGGCGTGGAAAAGAACGGCGGTCTCGTGAAGGCAGACGTCAATACCATGTACGGCAACGGCCTGGGCCCGTGGAACGGCACACTGGACAGGGCCGTCAATAATATCATCAACCTGGACCCGCTCATCGAGACCGTGACATCCTTCACCATTGTTTCGGTGATGAGTCCGTGCGTGGATACGGGCCTGATCATCACCAACGTGTCCGACCAGTACCGCGGCGCAGGCCCGGACATGGGCTGGAAGGAATCCGTCTACAGCAACCTGCCCTTGAACTGGGCGCATATCCTGCCCATGGACCAGTGGACCCGGACCATTTATGACGCCCTGCAGCTGGCCACAAACAACTGCCTCATCGAATGCTACCCCAAGCCAGGAGGCTTTGCGGAGACCGTCCTTATATCGGGATTCACCAACCTCATCCTGAGGGCGTTCAGCTGGACCAATTCCCGGAACAACACCAACACCGTGATCGAGGCCGACGGCATGAACGAAGGCATCAGGATCGATAATTCCCAGAGGGTCACGGTCCAGGGCTTCACCGTACGGAACGCGAACAATTACGGCATCCGCATCACCACCGTCTCCTCCAATAATACCATCAGGAACACAAGGATCCTTTCGAACGGGTCCGAGGGTATCTACATTGATAATGACGCGGCGGACAACACCAGCATCATCTCCAACATCATCTTCAACAACTCCGACTGCGGCATCTATTCCCTGAACGCGGACAACTGCCTGATCGCTTATAACGTCATTTACAGGCTGTCAGGCCAGAACTGGGGGATATACATCGATTCCGGCAATGTCTCCCGGCTGTACGGCAATATTGTATACCGGAACGGCTATGACGGGATCCATATACAGGGTGTTTCCGCCAGCAATA
>JAQTRT010000062.1 GCA_028711675.1 bacterium
TCTCGGTACAGGCCGGGTCCCGGCAGGCACGCAGCTGAAAATAACGGGATGCGTTTCAGGCGGAAGCGATTCGACGGCCGTAGATTCCATACCTGATTCCTCTGTTTCTCATCCCACCGAGTGGGATGAGATTGCTACGCTGGACAATTACGCCATCATTCCCCTGGATACGGACACGGACCAGCTTCCGGACATGAATGCCGATATCCGCGCCAGGTGCCTCATTGCCATTGATACCACAAGCCTGAAATATCAGCCTCTGCAGATCATGGATATCAGCATTAAAAACAAGGCTTTTTCACCGAACGGGGACAGTATCAATGACGAGACGTGCGTCACTTATTATCTGACAAAGGACGCTGTGGCGGATGTGGATATCTGCGATCTGGACGGCAGTCTCATCAAGACTATCCGGAAGGGTTCGGAACTGACGGCAGGCTATCAGTCCGTCATCTGGGACGGGAACGATCAGAAGGGGATCATACAGCCTCCGGGGCTCTATGTGATCATGATCAGGGTGCAGGCTTCCGGAGTATCGGTAGTTAAAAAAATAGGAGTTTACCTCATCAATTAGAACAGACCGGGCTTATTCAATCTTATCATCATCAGGGAGATGGAATGAAAGGTCTTAAAAAAGGCGATAAAGGGCGCAAAGGCATTAAAGGCTCTAAAGGCAAATATTTCTTGGCCTTTAAAGCCATTATAACCTTTACTGCCTTTACTACCTTCTTAACCCTTATTGCTTTTATAACCTTTCTTGCCTTACTTCCGAATGTTCCTCTCCATGCGGAACTCATCAAAGGCGCCAGGCCCCTGGCCATGTCCGGTGCTTTCAATACAACAGCCGGTGACGCTAACTCCCTCTTCAATAATATCGCGGGTATCGCTTCTATTGACAGGAACATGCTTGAGCTCTCCTGCATGCCGGTCTACGCCATCGAAGACCTTTATTATTTCAGGGCCGGATATATATTCCCTTATCTTTCTTTTAAGATCGGCGCAGGCCTGAACAGGACTTTCCTGAAAGACTTGTTCACGCAGGATGAGATGGTCCTGGGTCTGGGGTATGCGCTTCAGGCGGATTTTTTAATCGGCATGAAGATCAAATACCTCTCCTTTTCCGTGGAGAAGAGCCCGGGTGAGCCGGACCAGGTCAGGTCCCGTCTCCGGTTCGTCACATTTGACCTGGGAATGATGATGAAGGCAGCCCGTTTCCTTGAATTGAGCCTTTCCGGCTGTAATCTGACAGATCCGGCCGTCACATGGCTGGACGGCTCCCTGAACGTCCAGAGCTGCCGTGTTTTCGTAACAGGCATTAAAGTCAATTTTGCGGATTATTTTTCCCTCACCATGGATGAGGAGTTCAGGAAGAGCGAAAAGATGGTGCTGAAGTTCGGTTCAGAGCTCTGGTTCTACGATACTGTCGCGGTCCGGGCCGGTATCGGAAGGAATGAGATGTACAGCCTGGGTGCCGGATTGAAGATAAGGTATGTGAATTTTGATCTGGGCGTACAGAGCCATCCGGTCCTGGGTAACCAGTACCAGGTTGATATTTCTTTCTGTTATTGAATGCGATAAGCTGTTGATGCCTTATTTGATTTCGATTGGTTTCGTGTTATACATATGAACAGAACCATCCTCATTGTCCTTTTTTTGTTCCTGGCTCTTGAGCTTGATGCCGGTGTTTACCTGAACGGCAGTTATGAAACATCCCTGGACATATACCGCGACGATAAACAGTATAAATGGCAGCTTGATTCCCCCTGGCACAGGCTGGAGCTGCGACTGAAAGGCGATCCTGTTCAGGGTGCCGAATTTTATTTCAAGACCTACGCCGATTTCTGGACATCGGTCAATTCCTACGAGCGCCGTGACAAATTTTACCTGGACGAGGCGCACGCGCGGTACAAGGTGGGGGAG
Organism: bacterium; assembly: GCA_028711675.1. GTDB lineage: Bacteria > Spirochaetota > JAHITG01 > JAHITG01 > JAHITG01 > JAQTRT01. The sequence continues at coordinate 1,921 of JAQTRT010000062.1, forward strand.
AAGGATTCCTTTGAGACCTATCTGTTCCAGAGGGAGCTGCGCTTCTGGCTTGGTGATCCCCTTTTTAATCTGGTGAACAATGACCAGGATAAATGGAACGATAAGAAAGTGTCGGGCCTCTCCGCGGAAGTGAACGGCGGTATCCCCGGTTTCTGGATGAAAGGGTTCGCTGCCCGGTTGTATGAGGCTAACACCGACGCAGCCGGCATCCGGCTCAATGAAAAGCTCATCAGGGACATTTTTCATATAGGCGCCACGGCAACGTATAAGAATTGGCATACGGACCGCTTCAGTTATAATCAGGTTTCTTCCGGAGACCTGTGGTTCAATATATACCAGTTCTACCTGACGGCTGAAATGGGAACCAGCCGGACGCCGTCGCTCCCGGAACACCAAAAGGAGAACCTGGCCATGAAAGCGGAACTGAGGCGTGACTTTGACCTCAATGGCATGGGCGTGGGCGATGTGACCCTCATTTCTTCCGTGAGGGACATCGGCAGGAATTTCCGGGCTTATCTTTCCAAGGATTATGATGATAACAGAAAGTTCGACCAGAAAGGCTATTATCTTGAAACAAAATACAGGGTCATCCGGAGGGCCGTTACCTTCACGTATCACAGGGATTATTTTCAGAGGCATGTCGAGGATTATTCGGTCACGGACGATTATTTCGAGACATACATCGAGTTCATCCGGGGTTTCCGCTGGAAGAACTGGTTCCAGAACAATCATGAGCTGAACACGGACAGGATAACGGTCTCCCGGCTGGACGGTTCGACCAGTGAGATCAGCTCCATCGATAACCTCTGGCAGCATTTTTTCACCCAGCTGGAGATGGAGAATGAGCTGGCATACGTGAAGCTGCAGTTCAAGGTCAAGAACATGTACTCGGATTATCTCCGGTACATTTACGGCACGGAATATTCCATCAATATCACGAAGAAAATGAAGAGCATCAACCGGGTGGTGGTCGTGGATGAACTGTACCGGAGCCGGACCTCGTTCTTTTCGCAGCTTCAGTACCGTTACGGAGAGAACACGGATTTCTACCTGGGTTACGGCAATGAGGATGATACCAAGGATGACCTGGTGAATGACGATGATTTTGTGGAAAGCGACAAGGATATCGAGCATAAGATCCATCTTTATGTCAAGGCATCGTTCTGAGAGGAAGTAATAGGATTGCAGTATGATGGTAATACCATTGTGAAAAGAAAAGCATTTATATTAATATTCGTGAGCTTGTTCATATGCCCGGGAAATGTCAGCGCTTTACAGGTCTATCCGCTCCAGACGGAGAAGGACGGCCGCGTCATCTTTTCCCTTGAAATAAAGGAGGCGGAAAAAGTATCCGTGGCCGGCAGCTTCAACGACTGGTCCACGGATAAATTTCCCGCTGTAAGGGATGAGATGGGTGTCTGGACCTTCAGTACCAGGCTTTCCCCGGGTAAATATGAGTATAAATTCGTTATCAACGGGAAGGATTGGATCCCTCAGGAAAATATCCGGTTCGAGGTTGAAGCAGGCCCGGGGAACTCGGTCCGCCTGAAAGGCGGGGAAGGTTATGTCCGGAAACTGGATAAAAAAGCCAATCTCAAGATCAATGACAAGATCTATATCAAGGGACTATATAAGTTCATCCTGACCGAATATGTCAGAAAGACGAGAGGAGTCCCGGAACTGAGGAATGAGAGCATCCGCCATATCTTCGACCTGGCGCCTGAGTTCTATATCAATGATTTCGTCATGGCAGAGGTCCTCCTGAGCATGGATACAAGCAAAGCCGGTTATCTGCACATGTGGCGCGGCCATCTGGACCTGTACACGGAGAACACCGGACTTATCCTGTTCAATAATTTTAAAGCTCTGGCCTTCAGGGACCCGCTCGCGAGCCTGGACCGTTATTTCTACTGGTATGGTCTTACTCCGGTCTTTTCTTTTCCTGTCCGGCTTTACCAGGAAGAACCGGAAGGGACCGGGCTGGGTGATAACAGCCGTGGTTTTGTTTTCCGGATAAAAAAGTACGGTTTCGATCTCCAGGCATCTTATCTGCGTTTCAACTATTACAACCTGAACCTGGGGAGCCTTTATTTAATGAAAGATATCGGCATCGGCCGGCTGGGAGCCCTGGGTGTTGTCATGAAGGATAAGCTGGAAGGGACGGAATACTTTGATCTGGGATCCTCGTCCTGGGTCCAGTTCTCGGATAATGCGTGTTACCAGTTCGACAGGGACCTCCTGTATCAGCAGAGCCCGCAGGAGTACCTGACCAGGATCGGCGGGTCCCTTCATCTTGATTTCAAGCCGGTCTCCTTCTTTGCCGAATATCTTGTGAAAAAAAAGGAAGGCGGTTATTTTGCCAAATCTTTGATGAGCGACGGCCGGGACCTGCCGTCCGATTATATCAATTATCCCGGTAGTTCAGGCACCTATCATTATCCCATACATAAATATTATTACGGGTCCTCTTATACGGGCGAGGAATTCCTGGCCGGTGTCCAGCTGGTCATCCGGAGATCCCTGGAACAGGAGATCAGTTACGGCCTCGATTCCGTTATGTTCGATAATATCCCTGTCTTCGATCTCAGCGGCCTTCAGCCCCGCATCACAGCCATCCAGTCCGTATCCAAGATCGCATTTCAGGCCGGCAGCCTTGCGGTAAAGATAAAGAACAGGATCAAATGGACCGCGGCCGAGGCAGGAACCCCTGATTTCAGCAGTCATATGTTTTTCGCGAATAATCCGTTTTCATTTGATGAGAATAATTTTTATCTATGTTATCTTGCCAGCACCCGGAAGAAGCTGAGCCTGCAGAACAGCATCCGGATAGACCTGGCCAGGAACCTGGCAGCGGAGAACCAGGCCTGGTTCCATTATTACGGCCAGCGTGACCCGTATTTCGACCAGCCGGAAGCTTATCACAGCCAGACCCTGGAAGATGTCTTATCTGTTCTGTATTCTCCCGGCTCTTCCTGGCAGGTCCGCGCCAGCGTCCGCGTGAAAAATTACGATTACAGGGAGTATATCGAGAAAGGAGTGCTGGGCCGGTTCCGGAAGACGTACTGGAATCCTTTTCTCCAGGTGACCCGGTTCTTTTACCGGAATTTCTTTGTCTCGCTGGGTTACGGTCTGGACCCGCAGAACGATGAAGAACACAGGGACGGGCTCTGTTATTATCTGTACCAGAATACGGACAGGAATTTCCCGTTCTTCAAGACCGCGGAGAATAACCTGATGGAACAGCATTTTATCTCGCTGAAAGGAGAGATACGATTTTAACAAAGGCTGATAGCAGACAAAACTTTGTGTCCCGGAACCGCTATCTTGTTTTTTTGATCGCTCTGGCAGCCCTGGTCCTTATCCTGCTGGTCTGGTGTTCGCCTCTAACAGGCCAGGAGGATCTGGAGATCGAGATCGATAACGGGAGCACGACGAATACAGCAGCTCCGGCCGAGGCAGCCACGAACGGGGGAGAGGAGAATGGATCCAAAGCCGAAGCCGGGCCAAAGGGGTGGACAGGGGAAATATCCGTAACGCCTTTGCCTGAGAAAACTGCGTGGCAGTACCAGTTCTACGGCCGGATCTTTTACAGGATGATGATGAACCAGATCAAATCCACCAACACCGGAGAGTACGATAAATTCCATGTGGAGAAAGTAAGGGGCGATATCGGACTCGGTTTCATGTTCTTCAATGCCAGGGATATGGAGGCCAGGGTGGAGTTCAATTTGAACACGGATAATTCATTTTACGACTTTAAGCTGTTCAATGTGTATATCCTGTATGACCAGCCGGCCTATAACCTGGGTCTCTTCTATAAAGAAAGGGTCCTGGATCTTGATGATGCTCTCAGGCTCCTGGACCCGGAGTACCTTGGTTATTACAGGCCTGTTTTCTTTTACCGCCAGCCCCTGAACAAGGAAGCTTATTTTGGCCAGGACCATTACGGCCTTTTCCTGAATTATAACGGCATCTTCAGGAACCAGTTGAACGTTTCCGTGCCTGTTGACGGGTCCGGTACAGATAAGCTCTTCGTGATAGACAAGGTTTCAAAAGAATTCTCCCTGTTTTCTGTTTCCGGGAATTTTATCTTCATCAACCAGGATTTCCGTTTGCCTGATGTGAACGGATACAACTGGGCGGAGCTCAACGGGACCTGGTACGAATTCAACACCAATACTTTTTATGATCCGCCGGAGATGGATTATAAATTAAAGGCCACTGTAGAGGCCGGAGTGAACCTGATGGACAGGCTCCTGCTGTTCGGCGAGGCAGGCGTGGATAATAAGTACGGAGGATATTACGGTGAGACCACCCAGAAAGCCGCTTCATCCGGCAACATCCCTTATTTCATGGCCCTCTCTTCTCCCTCTTACCGGTATCTGGTAACAGGAGGCGGACTCCAGTTTAAGCTTGGTAATATCCTCCTGGAGAGCACATATTCCTATTATCAGGGGAAGTATGACTGTTACAGTTATTTCACCAATCTGTACCGGATCAGACAGGAACCCGTCTTCAACACCGTCAAGGTAAAGGCCAGGATCGATCTGGATATTTTTTATACCGAGACAGAAGCAGGCTTTAAAAAAGTGACCAGGGACCGGCTGACGGAATACTTTGATGAGTATAATTTTAACCGGTCCCTTTCTCTGAGCGGCGTTGATTCTGTCAGGAGCATCAGGTCCTTCAACCAGCTCCGCCTGGGACCGGTGACCCTGTATCCGGAAGTGGAATACAGAAGTTACAACACGCCTTATACCAACAGCTTTTGGCTGGCTGATTTAAAGACAAAGTTTGAGACACTCGAGATAAATTCCGGGCTCGGATATCCCGTGGCTTCCCGGCTGAATCTGTATTTCAATACACGGTGGAAGAGATATTACGCAGCTTCGAGCGGTATGTGGCAGGGTGCGCCTTACGAATGGAAGAGAGACAGGTCTGTCCTCTCCTGGTTCCTGAATTTGACCTATACGTTCACGGAGAATATTAATTTCAGCCTCATGTACGGGCTGGACCCGCGTCTGAACATCCCTTATGAGTACGGATTCGAGTATGTCCTGGGGGACGTCCTCCGGGAAGGGTCCGGTGACTGGAACGGCCTGGATTCGGTCCTGGCCGCAGAGGAGAGGATCGCCAAGAACAATTATATCGTCGTGGCCGGCATGATAAAGTTTTAATATGAATAGAAATAAATTGAAACTTGAAGTTTATCGATTATTTTTATAGGATGGTCCGGATGAAGAAGTTTATTATTATATTATTGCTGATCACGGGGTGCGCGACCCTGAAATATATCGCGCCCAGGTCCCAGAAACCGCACAAGGTGGATATGGGTATCCTGTTCGAATATTATGCGCCGTCCGCCCAGCGCGTGACCCTGGCCGGTGAGTTCAATAACTGGGAATTCGGCAACAGCGAAAAGGCCATCCAGCTGCAGAAAAAAGAGGACGGCATCTGGTGGGCTGTTGTCCCCCTTCAACCCGGCCGGTATAAGTACAAATTCGTGATCGATGATACCAAGTGGGAAGGGAACCCGAACGGCGAGAGCGCGAACGATACGGACGGCAATTCGCTGATCGTTGTGGAGTAATAATGAAGAGTTTGATTTTTATCCTGTTTGCACTGATGCTGAACGGCTCCCCCCTGTTTCCTTATTCCAGGCCTTCGCGGGAGAATGCCGTGGCCGGAGGAACAGGCGGCGCTTTCACGGCTTACCAGGATGATCCGGAGGTACTGTATTATAATCCGGCCGGCTGCTACAGCCTGGAACGGAACAGTGTAAGCTTGAACTATAATGATTACCTGAACAATCTGGAACCGGAGTCCGGATTGACGGCCGAGGACGGTTATTTTCCGGTTGACGCGTGTTCATATTCCCTCAATTTGGCCCTGGCCGTGAAACAGGCAGGCTGCCTGGGCCTTTCTTATACAGCTTTTAATTACAGCGGGCTGAACCATGTGGATATCCTGGGCCTCTCTTTCTCTTTTGACCTTTCCCGCCTGATCCGTCTCAGCCGGGGAGCCGGAATGGGCCTGTCCGTGAAGTATGTCCGGAACGGATACAGCCCTACTGTTTATAATGAGGATTTTTTCAGGGAGTATAATTCCGGCACATCTGGCTTTTCCCTGGATGCCGGGTTCCTTTTCACGATCATGGATAAACTGAAACTGGGGATCGGCCTGATCGATTGCATCGGCACGGAAACGGGCTTAAAGGATGAGGACGTGACGCCGGGCTGCTACAGGCTGGGGCTGCTTTACACGGAAAATATCCATCCGGTGGGCGGGAGTATCCTGCGTGTCCTGTTCGACTGCGACTATGAGGACCGGGATTATAACCTGCATGCCGGCGCGGAATGGGAGCTCCCCGCTGCGGGAGTGACCCTCAGGACAGGCGTGAATTTCCATTATCTGGCCCTGGGCGCAGGGTATGAATACGGTCATTTTATCAGTCTGAACTATGCGGTGAATTATTATATCGGCGGGTTCGAAGGCGCGGTCCTGGACCACAGGCTGAATGCCGGCGTGAAGTTTTAAGGTGTTGAGGTATAATATATTAAAAAACTTGGGATGAAGATCAGTGCGGGATAAATGTTTTTGATTTTTCGGTTTGTGGAGCCGTCGTTTTCACAGGATGTGAAAACAGACGGAACCCTCGGAGGGCACCATGGATGGTGCCCGAGAATGAGAAAAATAAAAACATTTATCCCGTAAAAGGACTTTAATGAAGATAAAAAGATCATTATTTATGATCATGCTTCTTATTTACTTGCTTATCCGGCAGCCGCTGTTCGGCTGGGTCAATGATACCATGAAGCTTCCGGGTGATCTGAACGACTGGACCGAAACTTCCATGAGCTCCAATACGCTGGGCGGCCTGCAGTTCTGGTCCATCACGATCCAGGCGGATTCAACACCGGGCTCGCAGTTTCTTTTCGAGAACTGGACGTGGGCGAACAAATGGGCAAATACCGGAATTTATAATAACACTGTACGACAATTTAATTGGACAAATAGCAGTGGGGTCAACAATACCAACAGGAATAATTTTACGGCCAACGATTATTATACGTTCAGACTGCTGGATAACGGATATAATGATGCTTACGGGACCATTCTTCATACTTCCGCCAGTCCTGTTAATATCACATCCGTGACCGATAATTCCTCAGGCAGTGTCACGCTGACCAATAAAGTGCGAGTGAGGATCACCCTGAGCGGAGCCAAGAGCGCGGAAGAAAGGGTCTATCTGCGCTACAGTTCTGACGGCTGGGCTTCGGACGGTTTTATCCTGTCATCAGCCAGCAATACCACTATCTATACCTGCCGCATACCGGCCCAGAACAGGATCTGTACTGTAAACTATTATATCCTCTCGACTACGACCAACTGGGCCTCAGGCAATGACCTGGACAATTACCCGGACCTCATGACCATGCGGTATAATAACCACGGCAGCCTGAACTATTCTTATCAGGTCAGGGGAACACGTACCATAGACGGTGATCCGTCCGACTGGACCGGCACGCCCGGCGGCGTGACCAACAATGCCGTCGTATCGTCCGGAGAATGGATATGGACAGATGCCCCGGACGATATCCGGCAGAGCCTCATTTATGCCGGCGGCACCAATAATTATGAGATGACCGAGTTCCGTGTCACATCCGATGCCCAGTATCTTTATTTTCTGGTCAAGATGAAGGACATCACCGCAGGCTATCCGTACATAGCCATTGCCATTGACACCAATAAAGCCGCGACCGGCGGGCAGGAATGGTTCGGTGACCTGTCCGATACGAAAGTTGCTACCAATGCTTTCTGGGAAAGGGAGTTCATACTGCCCAATTCCTCGCCGCGGTACTATAGAAGCGACTGGACCAGCCTGGTGAGAGGGGTCAAGTCGAACAGCCCTGCCAATAACTGCATCGAAGCTGCCATTTCCTGGAGCAACCTCGGTATCACGAACGGCAGCAGCTACCGTCTTACGGTCATGGTGGCCCAGGACAGCAACGGCTATACCATCGACCGTTACGGTTCGGATACCATGGACTGCATCACCCCCATGCCCGGCGAGACATGGAACGAGATCGGGGAAACATCCTCGGAAGGCCGGGTCCATTTTTATTTTGACGTGGATTTCATGAAATCCGGCGGGGTGAAAGCCAATGATAATCCGCCTGCTGCGCCCAGCCTCGTTTATCCCCGGAACGTTAAGACCGGCGTGTATCATCCGTCATTCCGCTGGAACAGGCCTCCGGACGCGGACAGCGACAGTATCCCCGCTTATCTTTTCCAGATCAGCGAAAGTACCAATTTCTCCTCTTCCCTGGAATATAAAGCCGTTTACCAGACCAATTATATCATCCAGGCAGCTCTGCAGGATAATAAGATCTATTTCTGGCGCGTACTGGGCTTTGACGCGCACGCCAGGAAAGGCGCCTGGAGCACGGTCTCGTCCTTCACCTCGCCCAAGGCTTTCAAGACCATTGACGGTGATGAGAATGACTGGTACGGGACAGCGCCAACCCAGCCGGATACGGCCCTTATCTCCAGCAACGAATGGATCTGGAAAGATAAATCCGGGGACAGACGGAACGATTATGACAGCGATAACCTGGGGAATTACGATGTAACCGAGGCCCGCGTCACGTTCGATAGCAATGCTTTTTATTTCCTCTTTAAATTCCAGGATATCAATGACATTGCCAAACCGTACGTCGCCATCCTGATCAGCACCAATCAGACCGGCGGTATGAACTGGATCGCCGATGACTCGGGCACCCTGGTGGGAGGCGATTACGGCAGGGTGGCGGCCGGTACCCATTACGGCCTGTACAATGTGATCATCCACGATACGGGTGCCGGCGTAACCAGGATCGAGGTATATTCCAACAACGGGACCGGGAACGCCTGGTACGCGCCGCCTGGTTATGGCTCCGATGTGTGTTATGTCGATCCTACGGATAATCTTATAGAAGGAAAGATCGCACGGCAGGACCTGAGACTGAACAACAGGAAGAATGTAAGGATGGGCTTTGTTTTTTGCAAGAATGCTTCTCCTGCTGTCTGGGCCAATTCCGGCGATTCGACGTATGCTTACGGTACATGCGATGCCGTGGATACGGTCTCCCTGCCTGCCATGCTGTATAATGATAAATATAACGACCAGAGCGCGTGGGCAGAGGATATTTCCGACGGCGATGTGGATTTCTGGGTGGAATTAAGACTGAAATCGGACGGCCGGATCACCAACCTTCCTCCCCCGTCTTCCCTCCGGTCATCTCCCTCCAATACACAGGTCAATGTGGGCCTGACACCGGTCCTGAAATGGCAGAGGATCACGGACCCTGATGACGTCATCACTTCATACCTGCTTGAATTAAGCTCCGTGACCAATCTGGCCGGGACCGTCCTGTTAAGGGTCAACCTGACCAATACGAACTATTCGGTCACAGAACCGCTGCCTGACGGCCTGGACCATTACTGGAGAGTGAGGGGCCGTGACAGATCGGGTATCCTGACGGCCAATGCGGCTGTCTGGCGTTTTACCACCATTGAGACGCAGCAGGTGAGCACAGCCACCACGCCTCCGTTCACACCGGTCATGGACGGGAGCAAGGATACAGGATGGGGCGGTACGCCTTTCAGCGTCAGCGCCCAATCAAACCTTCCCGTTAATTATGCCGAGGACCTTTATGTTTCCAATGATCCTGATTATCTGTACATCGGCTGGAAGATGCGCGATGACCCGTGGGACGAATCAGGGTCCGGCTATGATAAATCGGCTCATTATGGTTTTGTCTTTGAATCCAAACACGATCCGTTCGGCGGTATGGACGATCCGTTCATTTCCGGTAACACCACCAAGGTCTCCTGGACGCTGAAACCCGATATCTGGGTGGAGGGCTGGATCAAGACAGGATACACCGCATTCGGCAAGCTGATCAAATATATATGGAACGAAGACTCCTCGGGCTGGGATGAAACAGCCCTGGAGAATAACGGTGAATACGGCATGGTGACCAATTCCTGGGCCGAGTTCAGGATCCCGTTAAAGGAATTGGGCTCTGAATTCGGGGATAAAGTGAGCCTGATCCGGTATTTCAGGCCGGCCGATGATAAATCCGGAGTATCTGATTCCGTCCCTTATGACGCGAGCTGCAACGATTATGCTGACAGCGCTTCCACGTTAACGACAAAAGCGCTCTACCGGATCCAGTATTCTCCTGTCCGTACCTGGCATGACCCGGACAGGGAGGATGTACAGGGCATGGGTACCATGAGGGACCCGGTCTCGCCTTCGAGTTCCGAAGCCGTGAGGATCCAGGCCGGGATCTATCCGTACGACGGATATGACACAGCCAGGGTTTATTATACGACCAATAACTGGGCAACGACCAATATATCCGGCCTGACACCTTATCACAGGTCTGCCAATAATATTTATCTAAGGTCTGAGATCGGGCCGTTCGCCAGGAATAAGATCGTGCGTTATTTCACGTCCGTGGAACGGAACGGGATGAAGACCTATAACTACGGCTCGGATTCAGTGTCTACCTTGTCAAGCAACAGGGAACAGGCCAGGCAGAACGCTTTCGCCTTTTTAACGGGAAATTCAGCGCCGTCCACCCCTGTGGTCACGCTCTCTCCCTTTTATGTATATACCAATGACAGGATCACGGCCGGCGTCACATCCGCTACGGACGCGGACGGGGACGGCCTTACCTGCTATTTTAAATGGTACAGGAACAACGTAAGGCAGACCAACCTGGATTCTTCGGACAGCACCAGGCCTTTTCAAGCCTCTGTCTCGAACCTGTCTTCAGGCGAGACATGGTCCTGTTCCGCCCAGTCGTTTGACGGTTATCAGTATTCGGAGACCGCAGTGAGCGGTTCAGCCTCCGTCCTGTTCAGTAAATGGCTTGAGAACATCCGGTTAAAGACCAATTCATCAAAGTGTACGAATAATGAATTCATCTGGTATGACA
>JAQTRT010000063.1 GCA_028711675.1 bacterium
TTGAATTTAAAAAGGACCTCCTGGAGCAGGATCATCAGGGAGACATACCCGATGTGGCCGCCTGACTCGCTTCCTTCCAGGACCAGGGCGTCAACGCCGTACCGGATCTGCTGATCCGCGATGGAATCCGTGGAAGCAAAGGACATGGTCTTCTTGCCTGCTTTTTTCATCCCTTCCACATCCGTCCTTTTGGGAAAACTCCCGGCAAAGACAGCGAACGGGACCTTCTTGTTCAGGAGGATCTCGTAATGTGTCCTGAAGTTGGGGGCAATAGTGATCATGTTCACGGCAAAAGGATGTTTCAGGCCTTTTATGCATTTGTCCACTTCCTGTTCGAACAGGTCAGGCGGCATATTGCCTCCGGCCAGGACAGGGAACGCGCCGTTGTCGCTGACAGCTTTAGCCAGTTCATAATTGCTGATCCAGGTCATTCCGCCCGAGATGATGGGATACGGAACGCCCAGGAAATCCTTCCCTTTCCTCCATATTTTTTCAAGTAAGGACATGGTCTTCTCCTTTAACTGTTAAAATAAAAGGGATATATTAAAATATGTCTTGTTTCATCCGCTTGGAGCATTATCCCTGTAATATTTATAATAATAAAATATTAAATTAAATCAATAAAAAAATATGAAGGATATTTATCGGGCTGGGACCGGTATTTATTTTTTTTCATTTGTAAGTCCCGTCCGTAGCTCCCTGTGAGAATCTTCCCGTCCATGTAAGAACGAAGGTTTTACAGCTAAAAAAGTAAGATATTTGTCCTTTTCATCTTTCCGCATCGTCGCCCGCTAGAAAATCTGGTTGACGAACCATTCAGAAGCAGTATTATTGAGGAAAACAGATAAGGAGCAAAATATGAAGAGAGGATCGTGTGTATTTACCGTGATATTGTTTCTGTTTACTTTCAATCTTCCTGCCCTGCTGGCAACAGAACCTCTTCAGCTCTTTGAACCGGGTACGGAAGAGATCATTGATTATTCACGGTACGGCGAATTCAGGAACATCGGTACGTCCCAATACAGTTATTTGATCAAGGACAGGGAAGGACTGGCCCGGGCAGCCGGCGAAGGGGTCTTTCCCAATGCAAGTGTCCTGAAAGATCCTGTGTACAAACAGCTCCTGAAACAAGGCAAGCTTAAAGGCAGGCATTGGGATTTTGTGGATACCAAGGATCATCGCCTGAATTTTTATAAATGGGCCACAGCCCCGGAATCACCGGACGTTAAACAGTATTACACGGCCATCATGTTCGAACGCCTGGGTATGCTGAAGGAGGCTGTTAAAGCTTATTACAGTGTCGTGGTCCATTATCCCAAAGGCGTGAGCTATACATACTGGAATTCGCCCTTTTACCTGGCGCAGACCTGTATGGACAGGATTGAGATCCTGTGCAGGAGGAATCCGGACCTGGGTATCAAGCTGGTCGGTGCGCGTGTCACGGTCAGGAAAGGCTTTGACATCGACCGGAGCAATGATGAGATCATCGTTGCTCCCGGCAGGTTGATCAAGGTGAACAGGGACGATGCGGCCGAAAAGCGGAGGGAATTCTCCCGTGACCGTATAATTAAAACAATCGGTGGCCAGAAAGTAAAACTTGTGAAATATGATTCCGGCCACTGGCAGCTTCTTGTGGACGATAAACCTTTCCTGGTCAAGGCCTTGGCTTACTCGCCGAACATGATCGGTCTCTCTCCCCATACCGGCACGGTAGATCCTGTCAGGGACTGGCAGAACCAGGATATCAACAAGAATAACCGGATCGACGGGCCTTATGATTCCTGGGTGGATGCCAACAATAACGACCAGCAGGACCCTGATGAGAAACCGGTGGGCGATGCCCGGCTCCTTCACGACATGGGCTGCAACACTATCCGCATCTACAGCCATGTGCTGAATCAGCAGCTTTTCCGCGATTTGTACAAACAGTACGGATTGATGCTCATGATCGGCGATATGGCCGGGTGCTATGCCACAGAGAGCGGTGCCACCTGGGAGAAGGGCACGGATTATGAGGATCCCAAACAGATAAAAAGGATGCTGGCCAATATTGAGAAAATGGTGAAAGAGAACAAGGATGAACCGTACACTCTCTGCTGGGTCCTGGGGAACGAGAATGTTTACGGAGTGGGGAATAATTCTGACAAGAAACCAGAGGCTTTCTATAAATTCATCGGCCAGGCCGTTGATCTGATCCATAAGCTCGATCCCGGCCATCCCGTGGCTATCTGTAACGGGGACCTGAAGTTCCTGGATATCCTGGCCGGATACGCCCCTCAGATCGATATCTTCGGCTGTAATGCCTACAGGGGTTCTTTCGGGTTCGGCCGGAGCCTTTTCAACAATGTGAAAGAGATCATGGACAAGCCTGTCATCATCACCGAGTACGGGTGCAGCGCGTATGCGGATGGATTTACACAGGATGAGATTTTTAATTTTCAATCCGAGTACCACAGGAACAACTGGGAGGACATCGAATATAATTCATGCGGTTCCGGGTCAGGCAATGCCCTGGGCGGAGTGGCCTTTGAGTGGCTTGACGAATGGTGGAAGGCGAACGAGGACCTGCCTGACCGGATCAAGCAGCAGAAGAAGGTCTGGTACGAGAAACGGCAGGACGAGTATAATAAAAAGGACGACCTGGCCGGCGCGTTCAAGCATGATTCCGTGCCCCAGTTCGGCGCTCCTTTCCTGGACGGGTGGAGCTACGAAGAGTGGTACGGCTTCTGTTCCCAGGGTGACGGCTACAGCAGCCCGTTCAAGCGCCAGCTCAGGCCGGTATACGAGATGTACAGGAAAGTTTGGAACAAATAATAAAGGAAGATCCCGATCCGGGAGGAATGTCTTATGATGAAGAATATCAACGTCATTCTCTTTGATGATTTTACGATACTGGATGCACTTGGTCCGGTCGAGGTCTTCCGGTGCCTGGATAAAATATATACCCTGGGCTTTTATTCCATGAACGGCGGCAGGGTAAGGACCAATCCCGATCTGGGGATCATGACACGGTCCGCGGATGAGATCCAATCCTTTGATATCCTCCTGGTCCCGGGCGGTCTGGGGACCAGGAAACTGGCCGATGACCCGGATTTTATAAGCCGGCTTAAAGTGCTGGCCGAAAAATCGGAGTTCGTTCTCTGCGTTTGCACCGGTTCCGCTCTTCTGGCACGGACCGGTCTGCTGAAAGGATTGAGAGCCACCAGCAATAAACTGGCCTTTGACTGGGTCGTTCAGCAGGGTCCGGGGGTGAACTGGGTACGTAAATCCCGCTGGATCGCGGACGGCAAGTATTACACTTCCTCAGGGGTCTCGGCCGGCATGGATATGGCCCTGGGTTTTATCAGGGACCAGCAGGGTGAGGAGACGGCAATAAAGATCTGCAAGGGTTTGGAATACGTCTGGTATAAAAATAGCGAAGAAGACCCGTTCGCCTGACCTGAGCTTCCACTTTTAAAATGATACCGGCCATTGACTTTAAATAATAAATTGATACTATCAAGGATAGACGGGTAGATACGGGAAACATGATGGCACAAACCGCTCAAAGTATCAATAACCGCTACGAGATAATTCAATCGCTTGCAGAAAAGTTTTTTAGCAGGATATTTAAGGCACGGGACAAACAAAAAGGTGAAGATGTCATTCTCCGGCAGTTAAGGCAGGAGAGCATCTCCAGCCGGCCGGAAGACCTGTTCCGGTTCAAAAAAGAGCTCACACGGTTCCTTACCCTGAAGCATCCCCATATCCTCCGGGTCCTGGACCTGGACGAAGAAAAGGGGCAATACTATTATATCACCGAATACCTGGAAGGCCAGGACCTGTCAGAGCTGTTCCGGAAGGGGAAACGTTTCAGCACGGATGAGGCAGTGGAGCTGATGACGCAGATCGTGTCAGCCCTGGAATACAGTCATAATGAAGGGTTGCTTCATCTGGACCTGAGGCCCTCGAACATTATAATTGAGGAAAAGACAGGTAAGGCACTCTTGACGAACTACGGAATATCGCATCTGATCGAATATGCTCAGATCAGGAATCCGGAGGAGATCGCGTCGGTATTCAGCTACATTTCGCCGGAACAGTCAGGGATCATGAAAAGGAGCTCGGATGAGAGGTCGGACCTGTATTCAGCAGGGGTGATATTTTACCAGCTTCTGACAGGGGAGACACCGTTCAAGGGAAATGACATCGGGTCGCTGCTGCATCAGCATATGGCGAAAATGCCTGTATTGCCGAGGAAGATCAACCCGCAGATACCGGAGGTGCTGGAAGGGATTACATTAAAGCTGCTTTCCAAAGAGCCTGAGAGCAGGTACCAGACAGCGAAAGGGCTGCTGGCGGACCTGGAGACGTACCGGAACGGAAATAAATCGTTCGTGATAGGAAAACAAGACCGGCTGAAGAAGCTCTTGTTCCACACGCGGCTGATAGGACGGGAAGAGGAAACAAAAGAGCTGAAAGGAAGCTTTAACAAGACGGGAGAAGGGAACGGCCGGGTCGTGATGATCAAGGGAGAGCCGGGAATGGGGAAGAGCCGGCTGGTGGACGAGATGAGGAGCTATGTGTATGAAGGGAAAGGGGTGTTCTTGTCAGGGAGGTGCTTCAGCCAGGAAAACAAGATACCGTACCTGCCTTACCGGGACATACTGTATGAATTCATAGACCGGATGAAGAAGAAGGAAGAAGGGGAGAGGGAAAAGAACATCAAGCGGCTGCAGGAAGTGATGGGAGAGCTGGGCGAGATCGTGATGAGCATCAATCCCGGGCTGGAGGAATTATTCGGGAAACAGCCGAAGCTGGTGCAGCTGGATTCGGAGAGGGAGCACCGCAGGTTCCTGATGGTAGCATCCAAGTTCTTCCTGAACCTTGGAACAAAGGAAGAGCCGTACGTATATTACATGGACGATCTGCAGTGGTCGGACGAGGCGAGTTTATCCCTGCTGGAGGAGATACTGAGCCAGATCAAGGATTTTCCCGTACTGGTGCTGGGAACGTACCGGGACAATGAAGTGGACGAGAAGCATAGTTTGCATAAGGTGATACGGGAAGCCGGTGAGAAGCAGTATCCGATAAGCGAGATCGGGCTTAAGTTTTTTGATGAAAGGAAGCTGAACCGGTTCCTGTCGGAGCTGTTGTTGGAAGAAGAAGAGCGGACGGAGGAATTGTCGAGATATATCCTGAACAAATCAAAGGGGAATCCGTTCTTCAGCCTGGAGATCACGAGACAGATCGTGGAAGAGAAGGCGCTGAGATATGACGAAGAGAAGAGACACTGGATAACAGACTGGGACCGTCTTAACGCGCTGGCGATATCGAACAACATCGTGGAGGTAGTGCTGAGACGGATCGATGTTTTAAACGAGGCTAAAACAAAGCTGCTCTGCTACGGGTCCGTGGCAGGCCGCGAATTTCCTATAACTCTGCTGCAGCGGCTGACGGAGTATAAGGAGGAGGAGCTGATCGGGCTGATCGATGAATGTATCGGGCTGCAGTTCATCGAGAAGAGCCGGGAGAAGGGGCGTGTTCTGTTCGTGCACGACCGGATCAGGGATGCGGTCTATGTAAGGGTGCCGGAGGGAGAGCTGAAGAGGATCCACCGGGAGATAGCGGAGTCTATCGAGGATATGTATAAGGGGAACACGGAACCTGTGCTGTTCGACCTGGCGCATCATTACGCAGAAGCTGATGAGAAGGAAAAAGCCCTGGCTTACTGCGGGCCGGCCGCTGATAAGGCCAAGGCCAATTACGCCAACGAGGAAGCCATCCGGTATTATCTGCTGGAAATAAAATTATTTGAGGAGACCGGACAAAGAAGGAATGAAAAATGGATCAGAGCACAGGAAGACCTTACCGATGTTTATTTGACCATCGGTGAGAATGACGAAGCCATAAAGCTTTCGGAACAGATATTGCCGTTTAAGAACGCGGCGCTCGAACAGGCAAAGATATACAGAAAAATCGGCACGGCTTATTATAAAAAAGGAGACTGGGAAAACTGCGAAAGCACACTGGTCAAAGGAATATCTTTTTTTAAAATCACGATTCCAGTTAAAAGACCGGATGTTTTTATCAGTATTTTCAAGGAATTAACGCTTCACACTCTTCATATCATCTTTAAATTTTTTATTAAAAGATATTCGCAAAAACGGAAAACAGATGAAAAAGATCAGGAAATTGTTCTGTATCATTTCCCGTTAATATGGATGTATGCGTTAAGCGATATCTATAAAGCTACAGCCAGCGTGTTGCGGATGATGAATTATGCGGAGGTGAAATTCGGGTATTCCAAAGAGCTGGCCTTGAGCTGGTTGTTTTATGCAGGCGGTTTTTTGATCTACGGTTTTTTTGAAAAGAGCATTAAATTTCAGCAAATGGCCCTGGATTACTTTCAGCCTTTGAACGATGAAGCCCGCATCGGGCAATGCTTGCAGCAGATCAGCTTTTATTATTATATGGGAGCTTCCTCGCATGAAACATGCATTAAACTTTCGATCCAGGCAAGAACGATCCATGAAAAGATCGGGGATATGTGGGAAACTTCCATGGATATCAATTTACTCGGTCACAGCCAGCGATATATCGGTCGCTACGGGGAGAGTATTAAGAATTTTTCAGCGTATCTGGATATCAGCTTAAAGATCAAGGATAGCTATGGAATAAGCTCTTGTATGTCCTATTTGGCCCTGGCGTATCTGGAAAAGGGCGATTTTGATAAGGCTGAAGAATGGAATACAAAATCGCTGAGTATCAGCGAACCAAAAAAAATTCTATACAACGTCTGCTTTGCCAATATCCACATGGGATATCTTTTCAGGGAAAAGATGGATTATGAAAAATCGGTTATATTCCTGGAAAAAGCAAAAAAATTATATGAAGAAAATTCATTCCTGAAGGACTGGACAAGCATTGTCTACCATCATCTGGCCGATTCATATATTGAAGATTATGCATTACGGTTCAATCAGTTCAACAGCAAAGAGCAGAAAGAGTACCTCTATAAGATCAAACGTACAGCAAAAAATGCCGTCAGGCATACCCGGAGATGGCCGAACCAGTACGGCGCTTCCATAAGGGTCATGGGGAAATATTTTTCTCTTGTTAAAAAAAAGAAAACGTCGGAAAGATGTTTTTTAAAAAGTATTGCCCAGACAAAGAAGACCGGCCGCAGGTACGAGCTGGGACGGAGCTTGTACGAGTACGGGAATTTACTTCAGGGGGCGGGAAGGCCTGAAGATGCGCGGCAGCGATGGAAGGAAGCATACGAAGTATTCCGGGAGATAGGATCGAAGCATTATGTGGAACGGTGCGCGAAGCTGTTGGGCATGAGCACGGAGCCGGAGAAAAAGGAGCTTTCAGCCCAGGAGAGGCTGGCCGTAGAAAGGAGGCTCTCCACCCTGGTGACCGTAAGCCACCACCTCAGCTCCATCCTCGATTCCGAGGAGCTGCTGAGCCGGATCGTTGATTCGGCCATAGAAGTATCAGGAGCGGAACGGGGATTTTTATTCCTGTACGACGAGGAGAAGAGCGCATTGCAGGTGAAGATAGCGCACGGCCTGGAACAGGGAGTGGAACTGGTGCCGCTGCTGGACACAAAGCATTACAAGCTCTGCCGGAATATTATATCAGAGGTCCGGGACAAGACAGCGTCCCTGCTCTTCAATCCCCAGGTCTCGCCCGATCTCATGCAGGACGAGGATATTAAGACATACAGGATCAAGTCCATCATCTGTACACCGCTAAAAGTCAGGGAGGAGGTGCTGGGTCTGCTTTATTTGGACAACCGGCTGGTGGAAGAGGCATTCGACGAGCAGGACCTGAACCTGATCAATTCGCTTGCCATCCAGGCCGGGATCTCGCTGCAAAACGCATTCCTGGTAAAGGAGATGGTGGAGAAAGAGAGGTTGTCAGAGGAGTTAAGGCTTGGGAGACAGATCCAGACGAATCTGTTACCGCAGAAGACACCGGAGGTGAAAGGCCTGGTAGTGAAAGGCCTGATGCAGCCGGCCAGGGAGATCGGAGGGGATTATTATGATTTTATTAACCTTTCCGGGAACAAGCTTGGGATTGTGATAGGAGATGTTTCAGGAAAGGGAGTAGGGGCCGGGCTTCTCATGGCCATGGTGAAGACAGCGATCCATATCTATGCCGGAAAGGCGGAAGGGCCGAAAGATGTCCTGCTGTCGATCAACCAGGTGATCAACCAGCATATAGGCGGAGAGAAGTTCATGACCATGCTGTATCTGGTGTGGGACCCAAAGACGTCGAGCATCACATACTCATCAGCGGGGCATGAGCATATATTGATATACCGGGGGGAGAAGAAGGAACTGGAAGTGATCCAGTCCGGAGGGATCATTCTGGGTGTGAAAGACGAGATAGCGGATATTCTGGAAGAGAAGGTGATCAGGCTGAAGAAGAGCAATAAGATATTATTATATACGGACGGAGTGACGGAAGCGCAGGAGCAGGGAAAGACGAGGTACGGGTTGGAACAACTGACAGGATCATTGAAGAGGCACGGGGAGAAACCGGCAAAGGAACTGATCCAGGCAATAAAGGACGATGTGTTCAGGTTCATCGGTACGTATCCGCAGTATGATGATATCACGCTCGTTGTGACGGAGAATGTTTGATCATATAAGACCGGATGCTTAATCTGTTGACATACTCCTTTTTTAATATATAATGTATGTAAGAAATAGTAAAAATGGCGCGATAATACATTTAAACGGTCGTGAAACAAGAATATAAGATGGATATGGAATTTCATGATAAGTTTTCCTCAGGAAAACCGGATAGATCCTGTGTGCTGCAGCGTGTTTTTTTTATGCTTCTGGCCGTGACCCTTCTCCTGGCCCGGTCCGGACCGGTTTCCGCGGATACGTATTACGTGAAGACGAACGGGAATAATTCTGTCAACGGCCTCAGCTGGGCCAATGCCTGGAAGACCATCACCTATGCAGGTTCTAATGCCGGAGCCGGTGATGTCGTTATCGTCTCCAACGGACTTTACAGCGGACAGGTTTCTGTTATAAGCAACGGTACCAGCGGCAACCCCATCGTTTTCAGGGCTTTTCAGGAGAGACAGGCTGTTGTGGCAGGCGGCAGCAGCGGTTTTTATTTGAACAGGAAGAATTTTATCCGCATCCAGGGCTTTCAGATAAAAAGAGCCGGCCGGTACGGCATCTTTATCGGGAGCTATTCGACGAACAATGAAATCACCGGAAACAGCATTTATTCCAACGCGCGTTTCGGTATCCGTGTTAATACCAATGCTTATCGGAACAGCATCCTTGCCAACCAGGTCTGGGGCCTGGGCCAGGATTCCGGGATCTACCTTTCCAGTGCCAGGAATACGGTCATCCGTTCGAACAGGCTTTCTTATAATAAGAACCATGGCGTGAAGATGACCAACAGCTGCGTCAGCAATATCATCGCAGGGAATGCCGTCTTTTTCAATTCTTCCGACGGTATCAGGATCCAATCGGACACGGCTGATAATAATTTTATTATCAGCAACAATATCGGGAGCACGAACCAGGTATACGGGATCCGGATCATCGACGGGGATTACAACCAGATCAAATACAACCAGCTCCATAATAATGACGGTTATGGCGTCTTCCTTTACGGCACAGCCAGCTGTAATTACATCATCCGGAACCAGATCTATTCCAATACCGATGCCGGTATAGACGTGGATAATGCAGGGCCCAACAATAATTATATCCTGACCAATCATATATACGGTCCCCGTCAGAATGCCGGGGTCCAGATCCTTGTAGCCGATTATAATACCGTACAATCCAACCGGGTGCATAACAATAACATAGGCGTCTACCTGCTCGGTGAAGCTTCTTATAACAATATCCTGGGAAATAACGTTTATTCCAATGTGGTCTTTGGTGTTGCTTCACAGTTCGCTTTCGGCTTCCGTAATAATAATAATATCATCGGGAATAATATCTGGGGCGGGTGCATCGTTACCAACCAGTGGATCGGCATCATGATCTGGGATGAAGCAGGGGACACGATCAGATCCAACCGTGTCCACCATAACGGAGGCACAGGTATCGAGCTGGTGGACATCGTGACCAATACCCTTATTGTCCACAATATGATCTATTCCAACGGCGGGAACGGCATCGGTACCCTCACAAGCAACACGCGTTCTGTCAGGATCGCTTCGAACTGGATATTCGGCCCTGAACAGATGAACGGGATCAGCCTGGACACTTCCTGCGGCATCACCCTGGAAGGAAACGCCATCTGCTGGAATTCCACGAACGGGATATTACTGTCCGCTGCCACCAATAACGCGATTAAAAACAACATCCTGTCCCATAACGGGACAGGCGTTCATTATTATTCCAATTCCTTCTCTTCCCTGTATTTGAATTCCATTACCAGCAACAATATAGGGATTAAATTTGAAGCAGATGCTTTCCAGCGTTTTGACCGGAATAATCTTCAGGGTAACCAGGGATGGGCTTTCCTGAACCTTGCCAGTCCGGTCCGGATCACGAATAACTGGTTCGGAACAACGCTTGTCTCCGGTATCAGCAACATGATCTCCAACAGCGGCGGTTCCTCCAATTTCATGCCGTTCAGGCTTTTCACTGCTTTTGACACGGACTATGGCGCGGATACGAACCCGTCCAGCCCTGTGACAGGTCTTTCCCTGTTTCTGACCAACCGGGGCCAGGTGAAACTGCGATGGGAGAACCGGCCAGGAAGCCATCATTATAATGTTTACTGTAAAACTAATTCCGGTGTCAGAGACCTGCAGCACAAGCCGTGCAGCAAGTTCGACGTTGCCGGGTATGCTTTTACCACTAATTTCCTCCATTCGGCCCCTGTGCCCGGAAGGACTAATTATTACCATATCACAGCTTCGGATACTTATCCTGTTTTTACCAACGAGTCCTGGTATTCCGCGGAAGCCCGGATCTATATTCCGGATACGGTTCCCCAGTGGCACAGTATTACAGCCCTGTCCATGACCCAGATGAGCCTGGCCTGGCGCGACTTGAGGAATGAAACAAGCTATACATTATTCAGGAACACGGAAGATAATACCAATACCCTGGTGAAGATCAGCGGTACAGCAGCGGACATGACCAATTACAGCGACCGGGGCCTGTCTGCCGATACGTTCTATTATTACTGGCTGAGATCATACAGCAATTCCAGTGTTTCACCTTATTCGCCGGTGATTTTTACTGTGACCTGTCCTTCCGGGACCGAATGGATCAGCGGTACAGCAGCCGGTTCGGATCGCGCGGACCTGGTCTGGAAGAACATCCCGAATGAGACGTCCTATACTCTGTACAGGAACAGTGCAGATGATCCACTTTCCTCTGCGCATGTGATCGGGCTTACGGCTGATGTGACCAATTTTCTCGATGAGCAGCTGACACCGCAAACCACTTACTATTACTGGATAAAAGTATTTAACCTGTCCGGAAGTTCGGTGTTCTCCGCGGGCCTGGCTGTGACCCTGCCGGAGGAAGATAAGATCTATGATAACCTGGATGGCGCGGTCCTTGCCCCTAATCCGTACAGGCCAAACCTCCGGAAGAGCAAGGACCTCACTTTTTTCCGCCTGACGCCGGAATTCGAGCTGACCGTATATTCCATCACCGGATCGGAGGTGGCACGCGTGAAAGCCTGTTCCCGTAACGGCCGGTACAAATGGAACGGGATGAACAAAGAAGGCCATGCCTTAAACCCGGGTATGTATATCTGCTATCTGACTAATTCCAAAGGCCAGAAAAAATATTTGAAACTGGTCATCATCCGGTAGGAAATGGGAAAAAGGATCCGGATTGTGTAAGCGGGTCATTTAAAGCTGATCCCCGGCACTTTTTATACTTGAAATAAAATTCAACAATGGCATATTATCACCAAGGGAAACAGGAGGGGTTGAACGCTTGGTCGTAAACGGGGATTTATGAAAAAAAACATACTGGTTGTTCTGAGGTGCGGCATAGGGAGTTTTGCGGGATTCAGGCATCAATTTTTAAATTTATTGAAGACAGCCCGGGATTATAATTTTTATTTTTTCCTTCCCAAAGACAGAAGCTTCTTCTTTGACGATAAAGTACCGTCGCGATTCATATATACTTACGATTTCAATATCCTGGATCAATATGATTCAGCGGGTTTAAAAAAATATTTTACCGAGGGATATCCTGATCTGTTTAATAAGGATTTTTTTATAGGTTTAAACTGCGGGGGCGAGATATTAAATATTTACAGCATGAATAAAGTCAGCCGGATAACCTTATCCCAGTTCCTGGTAAGCACTTTTTGCCCGGCTTTCATTGATTTCGACACAAGTGTTTATTATGATTCTAACGATCCTGAAAGTATCAAACAGTATACGATCGAGTTTTCCCGGGAACGGGACCAGAACAGGATCAGGTCTGAATACCGGAAATTCCAGAGTTTGCTTAAAAAGAACCAGAGATCAGGGATCACACGGGAGAGTAATTTTGATTTTTCCGGATTTAATTTAAGCAGTATTTTTTTGGACTTTGTAAAGCAGATCACGAAAAACAAAAAATTAATCGCTCTGAATCCTTTCACCTCCACCATACTGAAAGATTATCCGCTGAGAAAATTTCTGGCCTTAAGGGAGAGACTATTAAAAAATGATTATAAGGTAATTTTAATAGGGCAGACCGGTGATGTGGTTTCCCCGGATTATCAAATGCTCCGGGGTGATAATTATCTGCCGGCCGGATACAATTCATCCCTTTCGTTTGTATTTCAATATTTCAAATCGGTTCTGCCCAAAAAACATGGCGATTTCACGCTGAAAAATATTATTATAAAATATTCCAGCTATTCCGATCTGCGGCCATTGCACTTTTATGTGGTCTATGAAAAG
>JAQTRT010000313.1 GCA_028711675.1 bacterium
AATTTTGCCAATCCTGTCAGGAACCGGATAAGAGGATATATCAACCCGAGCGGGGACAGGGATTATTATTCTTTTGACGTGGAACAGGATAAGATGGTTCTGTCCCTTTCCCTCACACCGGTCAATAATGTGGACCTTAAACTGGAGATACTGAACGCTTTAGGTGAAAAAATATATGCTCTGAACTCCTCTGTGATGGATGAAGGTGAGATCATCCCCAATCTTATGCTCAGGAAAGGCCGTTATTATCTGGCTGTATCGGACCTTTCGAACAAACGCCAGAATTACCTCGATGCTTATACCTTGAAAGCAGCTGCCTCGGAGCTGAGGTTAAATTGGGAATATGAACCGGACGATTCCTTTGAGCAGGCTCTTTCCGTCAGCTTGAACCAGTCATGGAACGGATATCTGGCCCCGGGTTCGGATAAGGATTTTTATTCCCTGGCCGTTGCCGAGGACAGGAATCTTAAGCTGGATGTTTCGGGAGTTCCCCAGATCGATTTTATCTTACAGGTCTATGACCAGGAAAGGAACCTGGTCATAGAAGTGAATGAAAAGGGGAAAGGGGAGGGGGAATCGGCCATCATCAGTTTTACGCCCGGAAATTATTATGTTATTTTAAAGGATGCCGAAAATAATAATAACTCATATGAGAGCTATTTGTTCTCTGTTTTTGAAAGATGAAAACTTTTAAAGTTGTAATTTTATTTATTTTAGCTTGTTCTGTGCACTCCCTGCAATCGGAGTCCCTCTGGAACGAGGAGAACGACGTTTATTCAAACAAGAAAAAATTCAAGGTGGGTGACCGCATCAAGATCGTTTTCAACGAAAAATCGCTCATTGACTATAACCTTTCTGTCTCCGAAGGGAGCCGGGTGACCGGCAGTGCCGGCGGCGGGAATAACGTAATGTATTTTGATTTCCTTCCTGCCTTGAGCGCGGATGACAGCTTTAATATCTCGCAGAAATCAGCCACCAAGAACAAGAATACGCTGAGCACGTCCATTACCGTGGAAGTGGTGCAGGTACTGACCAATAATAATATCCGGATCTCCGGCAGGCATCATGTGAAAGTGAACGATGCCCTGGAACAGATAACGGTCAGCGGCACAGTGCATCCGGACGATATCAGGAATAAAAAGTACGTGAATTCATCGGATATCATTAATCCTGTTTTGACTTATAATTCCCAGATCGCCAAGCAGGAAGTCCTGTCTCAGAAAGAGTTCACACGGGCCTATGAGACCAACCGTATCGTTGTCTCGGGCCAGACCCAGGTGAAGATCGTGCCCAAGTATGAAGTGCCTGATAAGAAAAAGCAGGAGCTTATCTTGCAGTACCTGAACAAGATTCTCACGATCCTGTTCAAATAAATCCAAATACAATAACCGGAACGGTTGTCTTCGAGAGGTTGAAAAGAAGATGAAAGTCATTATCCCGGTCGCGGGAATCGGAACACGGTTAAGGCCCCACACGCATACTTTACCGAAAGTATTGATGAAGGTAGCGGGCAAGACCATCATCGAACATATCGTGGATGAACTGATTAAGTTGAATTACAGGTTCTCCGAAATCATCTTTATCGTGGGATACCTCGGCGAGCAGATCCAGGATTATATCAAGGCCCGGTACAAAGGCCGGGTGAAACTGCGGTTCGTATATCAGGAAATACGGAAAGGACTGGCCCATGCCGTGTATCTGACGCGGGATGTGGTAAAGAACGAGCCGGTTTTCATTATCCTGGGAGATACCATCTTCAAGGCCAACCTGGGCCCTGTCGTCCATTCCGCTTCGAACTATATCGGCGTGAAGGAAGTGGATAACCCGAAACGCTTCGGTATCGTCCAGACAGGCCGGAACGGTCTTATCACGAAATTCGTGGAAAAGCCGGAGAGACCCATGTCGAACCTGGCCATCGTAGGTATTTACCTTATCCAGGACTCAAAAAAGCTTTTTCATAAGATTGAACATCTTATCAGGCATAATATCCGTACCAAGGGCGAATACCAGCTGACGGATGCCCTGCAGCTCATGCTGAAGGAAAAAGAGAAATTCAGGATCTTTAAGATCAGGAAATGGCTGGACTGCGGAAAACCCGAAACGCTGCTTTCCACCAATAATGAACTGCTTAAAGAGAATAAGTTCGAGCCTCCTTTCAGGAATGTGCTCGTGATCTCTCCCAATTATATATCCAAATCAGCTAAATTGAGGAACTGCATCATCAGACCGTATGTGTCCATCGGCAACAACGTCGTGGTAGAGAATTCAGTGATCAAGAACAGTCTCGTCAATGACGGCGCTATCATCAGGAACCTTTTCCTGAATGATTCTCTCATCGGAAGGGAAGCCAGCATCCAGGGAGTGTACCGGACCCTGAACATCGGAGATTCATCAGAGGTAAAACTGGGGTAATGTGGAAAATATTCTTTGATTTTAAATCTGTTTTTGAACGTGATCCGGCGGCCAGGGGTTTCTTCGGAATATTTGAAGTGCTTTTCACATATTCCGGTTTCCACGCCATTCTTCTCCACCGTATCACGCATTTTCTGTGCCAGATGCACATCCCGGTCATCCCCAGGCTCTTATCCCAGTTCAACCGGTTTTTAACAGGTATCGAGATACACCCGGCTGCCAGGATCGGTAAAGGATTCTTCATCGATCACGGCATGGGTGTCGTGATCGGCGAGACGGCCGAGATCGGCGATTACGTGACACTGTATCAGGGAGTGACCCTGGGAGGCACCGGAAAAGAGGCCGGGAAAAGGCACCCCACCATCGGCCATAATGTCGTGATAGGCGCCGGCGCCAAGATCCTGGGCAATATCAAGATAGGCCACAACGTGAAGATCGGGGCCAATTCCGTAGTGCTCCATGACGTTCCGGATGATTCCACGGTGGTCGGCATACCGGGCCGTATCGTCCGGGCTAAGGGCAAGAGACTGGATAACCTGGACCACCAGGACATACCGGATCCGATCCTGATACAGCTGCATCGTTTACAGCATGAGATCAACGAATTGAAGAAGAACAAATGAAAAGAACAGCCTTATTCCTGATTTGCGCCTTTCTCTTCTCCTCCTGCTTTTTTACCCAGAAAAAGAACCTGAACTTCTGTGAGACCCTGAACAGCATGAAAATGAAGCCGGATGTG
>JAQTRT010000064.1 GCA_028711675.1 bacterium
CCTTTGGATTTTTTATTCAGGGACGCGTTGGCATGGATGCTTAGAAAAATACCCTATGTGTTTTTTTCCGCGAAGGAATTGGCGATCTTAGCCCTCTGGGACAGGGAGATGAACTCATCCTTGTCCCGGGTCATGAGGATCCTGGTGTTGCCCAGCTTCCGGCTCAGGCATTCTTTCAGGTACAGGCTCACGTTGAGGACCACTTCCTTTTCCCTCAGGCCTTTCTGGCCGATGGCACCCGGGTCATGACCGCCGTGCCCCGGGTCCAGGATGATGAATTTTATCCTGTTGGGTATCTGTCCGGTGTTGAACATTTTATCGTTCTTCCGGCCGGTTTCCTCTTCTGTCTTGGCCGTGAGGATGTGTCCGGGGGTAGGGCTTTTTTCCGGAGACGGTTTATTGTACAGGACCTCTTCCTTTTCCCTGATGGCGAATTCCTTCTCTTTAAAAGTGAATGAATAGTCCCCCCTCTTCCAGTCTGTTATCAGTTTGACCATCTCCTGGGGAATATAAATGATGCCGTTGTACCGGACCGCCGGATCTTTCAGGAGGATATTGTTCCGTTCGTAATAAATGGTCTCCTCTTCGATGAAAAAGGTGAGGTAACGGCTCCTGTCTTTAATGATGATCCTCTGGGTGTAGGTATCATATTCCCTTTCAAGCTTTAGTGTGTTCAGGAGCCTGTATAACGGGAAATAACCGGTGCCGTTGATATTAACGGCATCGATCCTGTATTCTTCGGCATACAGGGAAAGGACGGATATAAAAAAGCATGTAAAAAAGAAGACTTTTTTCAGCATTTTCTCATCCTTGAGTTTAGAATATCTTCCATGATCATATCCTGATTAATATATCGGTAAGCAGACAGGGGGAATTGAATTTTATTTAAAAGGGTCCGGAAAGCTCATAGGGGACAGGATTAACAGGATCAAGATATAGTAACAGAGGTAATATTTCCTGCCTTTAAGACCTTTTAAGCCTTTATAACCTCTTTTATCCTACCTGATTGCTGATCCCTTCTTTACTTTGTGACTTGGTGCCTTTGTGGCTGTTCTTTTTATTGGTACAGCACATACACGCTGGCGGGCGGAAGGATAATGGAATTTTTCAGGCCTGGCTGCAGGATTTCCACGCCTGCCTTTTTTTCATTCACCACAAGGTTCCATTCGCCTTTCAGAAGGGTAAAGGTCTTGTTCATGCGGTAAGGATTGATGAGCACCACGATCCTTTTCCAGGCGTCTTTCTGATCTTTGATCAGGTAATAGATGCATCCATAGGGCGCGCCCACGAATTCCAGTTTATTCTGGACCTCCTGCTTTGTTCTTAATTTAAAAGCAGGATGCTCTTTCCTTAACCGGATCAGTCCTTTGTGGTATTCGAAGACATCCAGGTTCTTCTCCTTTAGGTCCCAGCTGACCTGATTGATGGAGTCCTCCTTGTTATAGCTGTTCTCAATGCCTTTTTTAGTGCGGCACATCTCCTGGCCGGCCTGGATGAACGGCAGGCCCTGGGAGAAAAAAAGAATGGCGCCGGCCATTTTCTGCATTTGCTTGATGAATCCGGCATTTTCTTTATTAGGATCATTGCACTGTTTCAGGGAAAGGCTGAGCCTGTCCCAGAGCGTATGATTATCATGGCATTCCGCATAGTTGATGGTCTCCAGAGGGCTTTCCGTGAAATCATTGATGCTCCCCGTGATGCCGTTCTTGACGTTCTCGATGGTTTCCGTGTCAAGCTGGCCCTGGACATAACCGTATTCCGCGTTAAACACAGAGCCTTTGATGGCGTCCCGGAACCTGTCATTGAAACAACCGAAGCCTTTGCCTTTCTGGGTCCCTTTCACGGTTTGTTTCACGGGAGTGTCGCCGCCGGCCCAGGGCTCGCCGTAGATGAGGATGTCTTTTTTTATTTTATGAAGTTCCTCGGATATTCTGTACATGGTATCCACGTCGATCAGTCCCATCAGGTCGAACCGGTAACCGTCTATCTTATACTCTTCCACCCAGTACTTGACCGAATCAAGGATGAATTTTTGGGCCATGGGATATTCGGACTGGAACTCGTTGCCGCAGCCCGAGCCGTTCCAGAACGTACCGTCCGGTTTTTTCCGGAAATAATAATCCGGGCACATTTTTTCAAAAGCGGAATTGGGCGAAGCGTGGTTATAGACCACGTCCATAACCACCTTGATGCCTTTCTTGTGGAGACTGTCCACCAGCATCTTGAATTCGCGGACGCGCGAATCATCCTGGACACAGGTGCTGTACCATCCGTCCGGGGAAAAAAAATTGACCGGCATGTAGCCCCAGTTATAAGCAGTATTATCTTCTTCGTTATTATCGAAATCCTGGACAGGCATGATCTGGACCACGTTGATCCCCAGCTCTGTTAAATGGTCGAGTCCGGTCCTCAGGCCCTTGAACCGTGTCCCTGTTTCCGTGAGGCCGAGGTATTTCCCTTTATTTTTAATGCCTGAGGCGGGGTCCACGGTGAAATCGCGGACGTGGACTTCATAAATGACGGAGTCCTCGACAGGGAAAGAGGGGGAAGCGGCGACAGGCGTTTTGTCATCCACGATAAGGCCTTTCCCGTATGAGCCGGTATTGCATTGGGAGTAGATATCGATGATCTCGGTTTCAGGATGGAACCCCGGATTCTCCCCGTACACCTTATAGGTATAGTACTTGTGGAGCAGGTCTTCTTCGACCGCAGCTTCCCAGTATCCTTTCTCTTTTTTAACCAGGTCGATGACCTCGGGGTTCCGGTCATTGGGCTTTGCGTATATCTGCAGAGTGATCTTCCGGGCCAGGGGTGAGAAGACCCGGAAAATGGTCCGGTCCTCTGTGTACGTGTATCCCATTTTCCGGTCAGTATAGAATGACGGGTCCGACAGGATATTCCTTAATGTTAGTTTTTGTCCTTCCATTCCTTTGATAACAACGGTATACGAA
Organism: bacterium; assembly: GCA_028711675.1. Lineage (GTDB taxonomy): Bacteria > Spirochaetota > JAHITG01 > JAHITG01 > JAHITG01 > JAQTRT01. The sequence goes on from JAQTRT010000064.1 coordinate 2,952, forward strand.
GAAAGGTCGTCGGTCAGGCTCATCTCCTTTTCCAGTACGATCTCGAAGCTGTTCACGGGTTTGATAATGTAGCCGGCAAAGAAGCTCTTTATTTTCAGGCTCTCTTTCTTCCCGTTCAGGACCGAGACGTTCTTCCCGTTCAGTTCCTTGTAATCGGTCTTTTTTGATAAGAGAATACTGATTTTATTTTTACTGTCAATAAAAGCCCCCAGCACCTTCGGGGAGAGGGACGGTTCGGAGGTGTAGAGATTTTCATCATTCTGGAGCAGCCATATCTCGCCGGTTTTGTTCTTGATATACCGGTCGCTGTTCCCTTCTCGAGATTCCCAGTTCCCCTTCCTGAGGATGAATCCGATCTCGCCAGGCCGGCCAAAAGTTTCCGGATCAATATGGAAATAAAGGCCGAACTTATCCTGGCCCGCGGGATTCATGCTTCTGCCTTCCTGGCCTTTGGTCCAGACCCACAGGTTCCAGTTCCGGTAATCGTTCTCAAAACGGTTGTAATGGATCTTGAGGATTTCAGAGAAAAGAGGTGAAGATAAGGAAAGGACCAGAAGAAGAACGGATAAGAGGAATAAGCATTTTTTTTTCATGATTTGAACTCCTGTTTGGTCGGTGGCCGCTCTTTGACAGGATTGACAGGATAAAAACGTCCGCGGCTGAATATGATTTTTAACACGGATTGAATTTTACCAATTCAAGAATAGTGAAAAAAAATCAAAAAGCAAATAAAAAATGATTGAACTCGGAATTTAAAGGATTACAATAAAATGAACCAATCATGTCCGTTTATTAAAATTTTATTATGAAGAAAGTATTCCTTATTATCCTGATCTTCGTTTGTTCCGTTGATCTGCTCCGGTCCCAGCTGGCTGACTCTGCCTGGCCTCTCTACAGGCAGAATGTCAGGCGGACAGGATGGAGCAACACGGGTATTACAGGCCCTCAGAAGAATCCCGTTGTAAAATGGGCTTTTAGTACGGGCGGGCTGATCAAATCCTCGGCCGTGGTAGGCGCGGACAACACGGTTTATTTCACGGGCTGGGATCATAAATTTTATGCTGTTACCAACGGGGCCGTGAAATGGTCGCTGGACCTCGGGAGTAAAGGGAGCAACTATGCCTCGTTTGCCGTGGATACGGACGGAACGCTCTATGCCGGCAGTTACAACAGCAATTTTTATGCGGTGACCAACGGCAATATAAAATGGTCGTATAAATGCAGCAATTTTATCCGTTCCTCGGCTGCCATTGGTCCTGATCAGACCATTTATTTTGGAAGCGCGGACAGGAAGCTTTATGCCCTGTCAAATAACGGGCATTTGAAATGGGCATACAAGACCGGAGGAGAGATCTTCTCCTCCCCGGCTATAGGTGCGGACGGGACCATTTATGCGGGCAGCAGTGATTACAGACTGTACGCCATTACCAACGGCGCCTTAAAATGGAGGGTCAGCACCAGTAATTATGTCTGGAGCTCGCCCCTCATCGGTCCTGATGATACGGTTTATTTCGGGAGCTATGATGATAAGTTTTACGCCATTACCAACGGCCGGACCAACTGGGTTTTCAAAACAGGGAACGATGTCTTCTCCTCCCCGGCCCTGGATTACGATTCCACCATTTATTTTGGCAGCCTCGACAGAAAGATTTACGCGCTTTATCCCAATGGTACGGAGAAATGGTCGTTCGTCACGGGCAGTACCGTCACTTCCTCGCCCTGCCTGGGAGCGGACAGCACGGTCTATATCGGGAGCTGGGACCATAGTGTCTATGCCGTAAAGGACGGCGTCCTGAAATGGTCGTTCCCGACCGGGGAGCAGGTCCGTTCCTCGCCGGCCCTGGGGCCGGACGGAACGCTCTATGTGGGCAGCTGGGATTTTAATATGTATGCCATAAAGCAGAACAATGAACCCGAACTGCTCTGGAGCGGCAATCCGGGATTTTCCTCGTCCGGGGTCAGTCCCCAGATCGGAAAGCAGGGCGCTCTTTTCCGGTTCGAGGTCCTGTACAGGGACACGGACAATGACGCTCCCGTGACCAACATGGTCTGGATCGATACCAACGATAACGGCCTGTATGAAATGAATGAACATTTTATCATGGGTCCTTCTGTGGGGACAGTATTTTCCAACGGGATTATTTATACCAATTCCCTTCAGCTCTGGTGCCAGGGGGACGGTGTGCTCAATTACCGTTTTTATTATAAAGATAAATACGGCTATAAGCCTCTGGCTTGCGCGGCCTGTACGGATAATATCGTCATCATCGATACGAATATCCCTTTTCTCTCCTGGACAGGCGGGTCCGGCTATGAATCGGACGGAGTCTCGCCTAACACGAATGATTCCGGGTCCCGGTTCGGTTTCGCCGTACGATACAGGGAATATAACGGTCTGGCGCCTGTGACCAACCAGGTCTGGATCGATCTGGACGATAATTCGGTCTATGAGGCGAATGAACGGTTCGCCATGACCGGATCGGACGCTTCGGACACGGTTTATTCTGATGGCAAGGATTACGTGTTCTCCCTTCCCGTTACATTCCAGGGAGACGGCTTCCTGAATTACAGGTTCATGTTCACGGACAACGTATCCCGGGCAGTCGGGATACCGTGCCAGGACCAGGTGTTAAAGGTGAAACAGATCTATCAGAACCTGGAGAATGTCCGTGTGGCGCCTAATCCCTTCAAGCCGGGTCTTTCCGGCCGTAAGGATTATATCATGTTCTACAACCTTACCCTTGATTTTGAGATTAAATTGTTTTCCGTGACAGGACTGGAAATAAACCGCGTGAAAGCCAGATCGGACGAGGGGCGGTATCGGCTCTCACCCCGGACAAAGGACGGCAAAACGCTGAAGCCGGGTGTGTATATCTGCCGGATAACCAATCCGGAAGGCCAGGAGAAGACCCTGAAGCTGGTCGTCATCCGGTAAGCGCCCTTAAAATTAATTTGACATGGGTCTATTAAAGGTTATATTGAAGAAAAACTTAGGGAGTATTATCATGAAAAAACATCTGTTCCTTCTTGTCTGTGTGGTGTTCCTGGCCAATTCCTGCGCGAAAAAATCAGGTCCGGATTTCGGTTTCATCACTTTTTATTACGGCGACATCAAGGTCGTCCAGTCCGGGGATACGGTCAAGCCCAAGCTGAAGATGCTGCTCAAGTCGGGCGATTCTGTCCGGACCTATCAGAAGGCCAGGCTGGATCTGCAGATCAAGGATGTGGGCGTTGTAAGGATCAACGAGAATTCATACGTGGAACTGGACAGGGTCCTTAAAGAGGCCAAAGACAAGGTGAATATGGAACTGAATAAAGGCCAGGTGCTCTGCAAGCTGATGAAGCTGAACAAAGCCCAGGATTTCGAGGTCCTGACGCCTACCGCGGTCGTGGGCGTGCGCGGCACCACCTTCCTGGTCGATGCCAGCGAGAAGAAGAAGAGCGAAGTGGCTGTGGCGGACGGTTCGGTCGAAGTGGCCAGCAAGGACGACCCGGATAAAAAGTCCGTGGTGAAACAGGATGAGACAGCCAGCGTGGACAAGAGCACAGGCGGCCTGAACATCATCAAGGGCATCAAGCTCGATAACCTGAAAGAGCTGAATGCGATCAAGAACGTGGAGATACTGAAAAACGTGGATAAGATCGATGTAAGTTCGCTGAAGAACATGTCGTTCAAGAACCTGAAGAACCTGAATATCAAGGACCTGAAGGGACTCGGGGATGAGTTTAAATCCCTGATACCGTCCAAGGGCAAAAAATCCGGAGAAAGCAGCGGCAAGGTGGAAGGGACCCAGAAGAAAATAGAAGAGACAAAGGTCCAGATCGAGGAAAAGAAGGAAGTAGTAGAGAAGAAGGTCGAAGAAGTGAAGAAGACAGAGGAAAAAGCAAAAGAAGAGATAGATAAGACCAAGAAGAAGCTGAAGAACATGTTCAAGTAATAAATAACGCAACGGTGAACCAAAAACCATTCGTAGCGGCGTACCTTCAGGTGCGCCGGTTGTTATCTTACGAAATATAAAGGACGCCCTGATACCATGCACATACAATGAATGGCATTTATTGTGTAGCACCGCACCTTCAGGTGCGGTGATTATTGATGATAATCACCGGGTCTAAAGCCCCGGTTTTGCCAATAACCATGAATCATGGACTAAGATCAGCGGAGATGGCGGAACTGGCAGACGCGCCAGCCTTAGGAGCTGGTAGAGAAATCTATGAGGGTTCAACTCCCTCTCTCCGCATATATAGTAACTTAGTTATTGGTTAGTTGGTATTTTGGATAAAGTAATTTGGATTACGTAGCGGCGTACCTTCAGGTGCGCCGGTCAGCGGGGATCTGCGATTAATAGTTCTTACCATGCAGGCATAAAAACGCCAAGGGATTTGTATTGTAGCGGCAGGTCTTTAGACCTGCCGATTGCGATCGATCACCGCACCTGAAGATACGGTGCTGCGGAAATACAATAATCGCCGGTTATCCTCCATTAATCCCCCCCCTGTCCACACCCGTTTTTTATATATAGAATACCTCTTTTTTCACTACAGGTTTTTTTCAGGATATCGATACTTTCAATAGAGTAAAGAAAAAGAGGTGATTACCATGCGGGTGGATATGAATACCATAACACCGAATGTCAGAGATTTGCCGGTGAGCCTGAAGCTCCAGCGCCATAACAAGTATGATCTGCCTCTGGACGGCAGCAACGGTTATATCATCAATCCGAAGAAATTCGAGAACGAAGCCGGCCGGGTCGAGATCAATGTCGAAGAGATCAAAGCTCTGCTGCTGATGATGCTGAAAGGGAATCCCAAGCTGATCTCCCAGCTCGTCAAGACAGATGACAGCAAATTCGTGAATACAGTGGCCTGAACAGGGACTTTAAAGGCGGGAAACGGTCCCTGTCCTCAGGATATCTTGTCTGCAAATAGAATAAAAGCAGCAACAGGTCTTCAGACCTGTTATCTTCTATAATTAACACAAATTAACACAGCTATAAGTCTTTATTAACCTTTACTGCTTTTTTAACCTTTATCGCATTTTTTTGGTGCCTTAGTGCCTTTGCGGCGAAAAAAAATAATTGAAATAATAATAATAATCAATAATATGGACATGAGGTTGTTTTATGCCTGTTATTAAAGGTACAAAAGATATTTTCAGCCGGGAAATGGAGCTTTTCGACCATTTGTACGGAATGGTGGACCGGGCCTTTTACCTCTCCGGATATGAAAAGATAGAAGCGCCTGTCATGGAATACACGGAGCTCTTCAGCCGCAGTATCGGCGATTTCACGGATATTGTCCAGAAAGAAATGTTCACGTTCCTGGACAGGAAAGGCCGGAGCATCACCCTGCGTCCCGAAGGCACGGCCGGCGTGATCAGGGCTTATATCGACAATAATTTCAGCTTCAACCCGGGCATCACTAAGCTGTATTATTACGGCCCCATGTTCAGGGCCGAGAATCCGCAGAAAGGCCGGTTGAGGGAGTTCCACCAGTTCGGGTGCGAAGCCATCGGTTCCCTGAATCCCCTGCTGGATGTTGAGGTCATAAAGATCAACATGGACCTGCTGGATGAACTGGGATTGAAAAATATCAGCCTGGAGATCAACAGCGTGGGATGCAGGACCTGCCGGAAGGATTATACGGATAAGTTAAGGATATTCCTGAACGAGAATAAAGCTCATCTGTGCGAGAACTGCGTGACCCGTGCTGAGAAAAATCCCATGCGGGTCTTTGACTGCAAGAACGAGGCCTGCCAGAAGGTCTTTGAGAACGCCCTGTTCCTGACAGACCACCTCTGCCCCGAATGCCTGGAACACTTCAATAAGGTTAAATATTACCTGGACCTGAACAAGATTCCTTATCAGATCAATAAAAGGCTTGTCAGGGGCTTTGATTACTATACAAAGACCGTATTTGAGATAAAATCTGGTGTACTGGGGAGCCAGAACGCGGTCCTGGGCGGCGGACGGTATGATTACCTGATCGAACTCCTGGGCGGCAAGCCGGCTCCGGCAGTGGGCGCAGCAGCTGGCATGGAAAGGATCCTGATGGCCATGACAGAGCAGAACATCCAAATGGAGGGTATGAAGAAAAAGAGCGTTTTCATCGGTACTGCGGGAAAAATAGACGAGGAATTGGTCATCCGGTTGTTTGCCCTGCTCCATAAGAACAATATAAGGACATTCTATTCCTATAATGAAAAGAGCCTCAAGGCCCAGTTCAAGGAAGCTGACAAGATTGGGTGCGATCTCATGGTCATTCTGGGGGAAGAGGAACTGAAGAACAATAAAGTGGTCCTGCGCGATTTGAAGAAAGGGGAGCAGAAAGAAATCGCGCTGGATCAGCTCATGGACCGGCCTCTGGATATACTGCCTGAATAGAAGTTTTTATCCTGGATGTTTATTTTTTAAACTTGAAAAATAAAAATTTCAGGGTATATTATATCTAAATCATTAAAATCATTAAAAACAGTTTTTTGCATTACTACCGTTATTCAATACATCATGGAGGGAATCCGGAGCTATGAGGCGGGAAGTGATCATCACTATCTTGTTCTTCCTGTTCATTATATGGAATAATGTGGGAATATTATGAATCGTATCAGGCCGCAATTTTTTTATCTGGCTTTTATAATGCTTTTCCAAGGTCCGCTCTTTGCGGAGGAATTCACTGTTAATACAATATTTGAAAAATTAAAGGTTAATGACGGAAAGGTGCAGGCCATTTCCGCGGATATGGAAATCACTCTTTCAGGCGGGGGAATGAAAGGTATCCGGCAGATTGCCAAATATTTCTATAAATCTCCTGACAAGGCAAAGGTTGATATCCTGACTCCCATAAAAAATATTATGGTAATGAAGGGAAATGAGACTTATATTAAAACTGCCAATTCAGGAAAGTATGTCAGGGCAAACAGTTCTGATTCCGCGGGCAGCGGGGCCAATAATGACCTGTTCCAGTATAAATATCTCCAGCAGTTTGATTTGGAGATAGATTCAGCCAGGAGTAAGCCTGATGATGATATGTATTTTATCATTGGTTATAAAACGGATGGGGAGAATAAAGTAAAATACATTGATTTTATATTTGATGATGAGAAAGGAGTTGTGGCGCAATATGCGATTGCCGGGAGCAGCAGTTTCCCGGCTATGGAATTGGTGCAGGAGTACAGTGCAATATCGGGATGTCTGATACCGGTCAAAGCAACAGCTAAGATGAACCTGCCTTCAGGAAGCTATACAAGTGTGGTGAGCCTGAAGAACGTGAAAGTAAACAATAATCTGGGTGATGAAATATTTAATGTAAAATGACAGCCACAAAGGCACAAAAACGATCGTTAAATTATAAAAGCAGCGACACACCTTCAGGTATGTTGATCTGTAAGAGGTAATAATTATGCGGAATTTATTAATGAGTTTATTATCCGGTTTATTGTTTGTTTCAAATTTATTTTGCCAGGGGATGAACAATCAGACAGTGATAACAGAAGAATATGTGCCAAAGGTGATTATAGAAGGGAAATGGGGGACGAATGCAGGAGAATTTGGAAGGGATATGAAAAATCCTATTGAGGATGTAGAAAAAGTACCTGATAGCCTGGCTGTGGACAGTAAGGGGAATATTTATATCCTGGATGCAGTCAATAACCGGATACAAAAGTTTAATAATGAAGGGAAGTATATATTGAGCTTGCCTGTGGACAGCTGGCGCGGAGAAGTACGGGAAGGGATGAGCAGACCGGTGAATGGAGTTTATAAACCGTGTATTGATCCGACAGAAGCTGAGGGAATAAACATTGCTATGGATGATGATGACAACTTGTATTATTATGGCCGGAAAAAAAGTAAAGAAGCGATCCGGAAATATGTGAATGACAAGCCGGTGAAGAAATGGGAAGTGAAGCTGGATCATGAAAAACTGAGGAAGGATAAGAAGATAGAGGTGAAGGATGAAAAGGGGCGGGCCGTAGGGGATATCGTGAGTGATTACCAGGGCGGCACAAGATTTGAGCCAATAAAAAATTATGAGGTGGAGAAGAAGAAACTTGGCAAGGATACAGAGAGGGTGACAATAAAATTTATGGATGGGGGGAGGATGGAGAAGGAAGTGAAGGCGCATAGGGAATTAAAAGATACAGATCTTCTAAGCCAGACTAGCTTAAAAATATTAAATAAAAAAAATGAAGTTATATTCTCTAAACCGCGTATTTTTAATAAAAAAACATTAAAATGGGAGGGTGAACATTTTTCTTATGTATACGATCTTAATGGTAATTTAAAATCAGTTTTAAAAGGGGAACCGCCTTTCCATAATGACGGAAATGATTATGATATTACTATCAATCAATCAGGTCTTATAATAAAGAGGATAGAAAAGCAACAAATTAATAAATGAAAAGAATTTTAATTATATTATTTACTTTTTTAATGCCGCTTTTTTTTCAAAACTTACATGCAAAAAATCGAAATTATATTATTGATGAAGCTAATAAATATAGGGATTATGGACCTTGGAGCCCTACAGAGAAGAATATTATAGATGATCAAATTCATAATGAAGGTTCTTCTTCTGATCCAATTTCTGGTAAGGATCAAATTGATGATAGAATGTGGGCAAGGGATAAAAATAATAGATGGTATAAATCTACTGATAACTGGCCATATGAAGTTGGTGTTGAAGTCCGCGGCGAAGCCTATGCATGGGGGGGCTGGGGAAATGATATTGTCTGGGGAGATGATACTACCGAATTATTTTTAGAGCGGTTAAATGAACAACCACCTGAGAGATTCATTGCAGGCGCAAGGCAAGAGGATGTTCAGGAAAAAGTGAATGGCCAATGGCAAAACCAGGTAAATTGCGGAATACCTGAAGGATATAAAGGATATACAGGTATTGATTGTTCGGGATTTATATCAAGAGTAATAAAACCGGAAGGTGGTTTCAGGTATACAACAGCAGGGTTGACTAATTACTGCGTTAGAGTACCTTTAGATGAATTAAGGCCAGGGGATCTGTTCAATAATCCGGCTGCTCATGTGATCATGTTTTTAGACTGGATAACAACATTAAAAAAAGCAAAAATTATCCATTCAGCTGCAAAAAGTTTTGCTGATGGGACTCATATGAGACGAGTGATTAGCGATTCAGCGAATGTGGTCATCGAAGATGGAAAAGTATTTTTAATCCATTCTACAGGATATAAAGATCCATTTATACCAATGACACTGTTCCCGTATTTTACGAGTTTTTACCCTTCGAAAAATCTGGTCGTTCAGAGTAATAATCCAATTATTCAGTTACAGATTAAATCAGGTACATCGATAATACTAAATTCAATTAAATTAAAAGTAAATGGAAATGAAGTCACTCCCAAACTTTCATATAAAACATTAAATATAATCAATATAAGTTATAATCCTTCTTCCGGCCTTCCTCTTGGTAATAATTCGATCTCTGTTTCAGCATGTAATGAGCTGGGTCTGGTTGATTCAGTGGAATATGATTTTACCATTGATACAGTCCCTGCTTTTGCTGAATATATTAATATCAAACAGGACAATAGAATTATATATCAAAGTTACTGGCAGCCTGATACTGCTGGTACACGGCGTCTGATGATCTATACTGAAAAAGGTATTAATTCTGAAAAGGATGCCAGGATACAGATTAATTTTAATAAGGAAATTGATCCTGAACCGAAAAAGCCAAAAATATGTATAAAAAATATTT